>CAZYGB010000001.1:0-31783 GCA_964647525.1 uncultured Candidatus Saccharibacteria bacterium
ATCGTTTGCGTAAGTTGACCGGGTATGAAACTGGGTCGGAAGCATTTGGAAAGAGTAAGTTGCATATCAAGGGTGCGGCGGCGACAAATGTAGATGATGACTTTAACGAAGCGGTAAAATTTTTGACTATGGCAGTTGATCGCTTTCGTAACGAAAAGAGTCATACATCTGACGCAAAAATAGATGATCCGATTCGTGCTTATGAATATTTGAGATTGAGTAGTCTTGCAATGAATTTGCTCGATAATTCCGAAATTTTGCAATAAAATAAATAATTTTTCTAGAGGTTTTTATATTGAGCCAAAAAGGTTCCAATATCGTTCCATAGCCCCAGCCAGTTTACGATTTTAGTGTTTTGTCCCTTTGTTTTGTGTTCTGGTTTGGAGATGAATTATTTTTAATTACACTAATCATATAAAAATGTGAAACAAAAAGAAATCAAAAAAATAACAAATTATATTTTTTTAAAATCTAACCCTCAGAGACAGAAAGCTGATTTGGCTTTAGTTTTTGGCACTTGTCATCCAGAAGCCATAAATAAAACCTATGAATTATACCGGGATAAATTTGTTAACAAGATTTTAATAAGCGGTGGCGTTAACAGAGTTACCAGTGAAAATGAAGCATTAAAAATGAGTAGAAAATTAATAGATTTAGGCGTTAAACAACAAGATATTATTTTAGAAGACAAATCGACTAATTCTTTAGAAAATGTTTTGTTTTCAAAAAAAGTTATTGACGAAAAATTTGGTTTTAATAATATTAAAAAGATTATTGCCATTGTTAAGCATTATCATTCGCGACGAGCGTTAATGACATTAAAAAGATATTTTCCCAAGAACATAGAATTAATTCCAGTAACTTATAAGATTTATGGTTTTACAAAAGATAATTGGTTTGAAAATGATATTGGTAAAGAAAAGGTTATTGGTGAATTTGAAAAAATATCAAAATATTTAGACAAGGGAGACATTGAGGAACTATAGATGTTTAAACCTTTAATTCAATTTTTTAATTTTCTGCACGTCTTTTTTAAAATAGATTCTAACATCGTTCCAGAGGGCCAGCAGTCTAGTTTTTTTATTGAGAGATCAAGATACATCAAAATAGCCAAAGAGGCAATTTTTTGGTAGAATGAAAACATGAAAGTAAAAATTTTAATTATTTTAGTTGTTTTGACCGGGGTTTGGCTCGGATTGAGGTTTTTAATCAGCGAATCGCCGGCAGAGCCAATTGCCTGCACAATGGACGCAAAACTCTGTCCGGACGGTTCTTATGTAGCCAGAATTCCGCCGAAATGCGATTTTGCGCCGTGTCTGGAAACAAAAACAATAAAACTTTATTATTATAATTACGAACTGGACAAAGATGAATCAGGCAATATCGCTTGCAGTAGAAATGGATTGGTGGCGGTTGAGAGAGAAATTCCAATAACTCAAGCGCCGATTCAGGATACCATTAAGCTTTTGCTTTCAGGCGAACTAACCGAAGAAGAAAGGATTCAAGGAATTGATACCGAATATCCGTTGGAAGGACTTTCATTAAAAGGTGCTTCGTTGAAAGACGAAGTTTTAACACTTGAATTTAATGATCCTAACAATAAAACAGTCGGTGGTTCTTGCCGGGTGGGCATTCTTTGGTTTCAAATTGAAGCAACAGCAAAACAATTTTCAGAAGTCCAGCAAGTCCGTTTTCTACCAGAGGAGATTTTCCAGCCGTAAGAAAAACTAAAAGTAAATTATGACCAGAAATAAAAAAATCCTTAATTCAGTAATTATTGTAATTTAAAATTAAAAACCATGAAAATTTTTAGAACATGGACATTTCGCTGGTGGGAGGTAAGTTTGATTAAGCTCTGCCTCATCTCACTCGGTATTTTATTGGGTCTTTATTTCAACGACTACCTCATTGGCCTTATGTGGCTATGGTGGGGACTCTTTGTGATTACTTCAATCTACTTCATCACTCTCTTCATAAAGAAAGGGTAACGCTTGTGGTCTTTTGAAGAAAAAAATAATCAAAATTGCTTTAGAGTAATTGCTGTTTGCACAAAAAGGTTCCAACATTGTTCCACAGCCCCAGCTAAATGTATTTGAATTTTAGTACGTAAAATGTCATGTTTGGCGATAAAGTGATGATTGATAGTTTTTGATTTTAATGTTATACTTCCAGGGAAGATTAAAGACCGTTTCTTACATTAAAAGATGGTCCGATGACCATCTTTTAATTTTTATCGGTATACATTAGAAAATATGGAAAATACAAATATTAGAAATATTGTTATCATTGCCCATGTTGATCACGGCAAGACAACATTGGTAGATGGCCTCTTAAAACAGACCCATACTTTTAGGGATAATCAGATGGAGATGAAGGAAACTCAGATCTTAGACAGCAATGATTTAGAAAGAGAAAAAGGCATCACTATTTTAGCTAAAAATACAGCTATTAATTACAAAGGAGTAAAAATTAATATTATTGATACTCCTGGGCATGCTGATTTTTCTGGGGAAGTAGAACGAGTGATAAATATGGTAGAGGGTGCTATTTTATTAGTTGATGCTGCAGAGGGGCCGTTGCCGCAAACAAAATTTGTTTTGCGTAAGGCTTTTAAGAACAATTTAAAGGTTATTTTAGTAATGAATAAAATGGATAGAAAGGACGCTATGCCTGAAGAGATGTTAAAAAAAACTGAAGAACTATTTTTAGAGTTAGCGCAAAATGATAATCAGCTGGATTTTCCTGTCATTTATACAGTTGGCCGTGAGGGCAAAGCTTATAATGGTTTGCCTACAGCAACGGAACTAGACGGACCAGCTGATTTAACTCCTTTACTTGATGCCATTATTAAATATATTCCTCCTCCATTAGTAGACGCTGATCAGCCATTCAAGATGATGGTTAATGCCCTTGATTTTGATACTTATAAAGGCAAATATGCTATTGGCAAAATTTACCATGGGAAAATAAATAAAGGTGATTCAGTAAATATTCTAAACATTAATGGTAAAATTGGTTCTGGAAAAGTAGAAAATGTTTTTATTAATGAAGGATTGAAACGAATAGAGGTGTCTACAGCTTTGTCCGGAGAAATAGTATCATTAACGGGTATTTCTGAGGTAAGGATAGGTGAAACTTTAGCTGCTCCTTCAGTAAAGGAAGCCCTGCCTTCTATTGAATTTGGTCAGCCTACCTTAAAAGTAGTCGTAGGGGTGAATACCAGCCCTTTTGCCGGTAAAGAAGGAAAATTCTCTACAGCTATGCAAATCAGTGATCGTTTAAACAAAGAAAAAGAAACAACGGTTGGTTTAGAGATAGAGCTTAATGAAGCAGGCAGGGGATTTGTAGTAGCAGGTCGGGGAGAGTTACATTTATCTATCTTTATAGAGACATTAAGGCGAGAAGGATTTGAGTTAGAGATTTCCAAGCCCGAAGTAATTTATAAAACTATTAACGATAAGATATACGAGCCTTTTGAGGAGGTAGTGCTGGAAGTTGGTTCTGAATACATTGGTTTGATCAATAAAGAAATGACTAATCGTCATGCTGAATTAATTGATATGCGAACAGAAAATAACGGATTAACCAGGTTTCTTTATCATATCTCCAGCAGAAACTTTTTAGGTTTTAGAAATGAAGTATTTTTGGCATCTAAAGGTACTGCAGTAATTGCCAGTCAATTTCTAGATTATTTTCCTAAAGGAGAAAAGCCTGTTGATTTGCGTACAGGAACTTTAATTTCTAGTGAAACTGGCCGAGCCAATTCTTATGGTTTAAATATAGCGCAAAAACATGGTCCGTTATTCGTTAATGCCGGGGAGCAAGTTTACGAAGGGATGACTGTGGGCATTAATAATCGCGGTAAAAATCTAGAGGTAAATATTTGTAAACCAAAGCAACTATCGAATATGCATACTGAACATTCGGATAAGGCAATTATTTTAATTCCTCCAGTAAAATTATCTTTAGAACAGGCTTTGGACTTTATTAACGATGATGAGCTTTTAGAAGTTACTCCATTAAATATTCGTTTGAGAAAGAAGAATTTGTCAAAAATAGCAAGGGTCAGAGAACAAAGAAAACTTGTAAATAACAAATAATTTAATAAAACACAATAAAAGGACTTTTGTATTGAGGCAAATAAGATTCAACATCGTTTCATAACCCCAGCCATCCAGTTTTTTTATCAAGAGGCCGAAATATATTAAACATTGCCAAGAAAGTGATTTTTTAGTACAATAGTTGAAGACAATTAAATAGGTATTTATCAAGAGTGCAGGATAGGGAACTGACCCGGTGATCCTGCCAGCAACCCTTAAGGGCGACTCTCTTAAGAAGGTGCTAAATTCAGTCCTAAATGGGAAAGATAAAAGTCATTTTTTTATTTCCTGGGGAATAAAAAACAAACTCTTTCTCTTTGGGGAAGGGTTTTTAAATTTAATTAAAAAAACATGAATGTAAGAACAGCAGAATTTGTTTCACCTAAGCATCCCGATAAAATTTGTGATCAGATTGCAGACAGTATCCTGGATGCCTATTTAAAAAAAGACGAATATAGCCGGACAGCAATTGAGGTTATGGGAGGCCATAATTTAATAGTAATACTGGGGGAGGTTAAAAGCACTAAAGATGTTAAAGAAATCCCCATAAGGAAGATTATTGAATCTATTGTTGGGAATAATTTTAATATTAATATTCATTTGGAAGAGCAAAGTCCTGAGATTTCCCGGGGCGTAGATATTGGAGGGGCAGGTGATCAGGGCATTATGGTTGGTTATGCCTGCAATGAAACAAAAAACCACATGCCTTTGGAATATGAACTGGCCAGAGATTTATGCCGTAGAATTTATGAAAAATATCCCTATGACGGGAAGACACAGGTAACATTGGAAGGTAACAGGGTTTTAAAGGTTGTAGCCAGTTTTCAGAATGTAAAAACAGCTGAATTGAAAGACTTGGTTAAATCAATCATTAAATCAGAAGAATATATCATTAATCCGGGTGGAGATTGGAAAATAGGCGGTTTTGAAGCCGATTCCGGATTAACGGGGAGAAAGTTAGTGGTGGACAGCTACGGTCCCGGAGTGCTAGTGGGAGGAGGTTCTTTTAGCGGCAAGGATGCCACTAAAGTTGATAGAAGCGGAGCCTATATGGCCAGAAAGATTGCCGTTGATTATTTAAAGAAATACAAAGCTCAAGAAGTTTTAGTTAAATTAGCCTATGCTATCGGCCAGGAAGAACCTTTAATGAAATCAGTAATCATTGATGGTCAAGAAGAAGAAATAAAGGGTTATGATTTAAGGCCCAATGGTATTATAAAACTGCTGGATTTAAGGAAACCGATATATGCTCAGACCAGCCAATGGGGTCATTTTGGCAATGGTTTTAAATGGGATTGTTAATTTCTTCATTGTTTATGATATTCATCCCATAGGATTTCTAAATAATATATTCTTTGACAAAAAGCAGTTAAAGTGGTATCATTCTTTTAGAAAAACCAGTAGTATTTTGAAAATATAATTCTTAGAGAGGAGGTAAAAAATGACTAAAGGAGACATTCAACAAGCTAAAAAACTTGTTGAAAAATGGATTACGAGACTCGACTTGAATATCTCTATAGACGTTCAAGAAGGGTTCGGAAACTGCAATCGAATCGTTCTAATTCCGAACGATCTGAAAAGTTGGAAGTGTTTAATTCCAACTTTCGTATTAAACAAACACAATCTTGAGACCCAGATTGTGAAAGAGTTAATCTTGCTACACCTAAGGTGCAGTAAGGTTAACAATGAGTCCATCGCTATGTGGATGACTCACGTAGTAATGCAGAAGTAATCCTTTAAGGGCTAGATAACTCTAGCCCTTTTTTAATTAGTAAAAGTTGAATATAAGTGAGAGTTGGTTTATTATAAAGAGTATATAAAACAAGATTGATATATTATATAAAAACATTAAATTTTTAATTTGAATAATATGCAGGAAACAATAGATATATTTAATGACAAGTATGAATTCGTGGGTACAGCTAGTAAAAAAGAAGCTCACCAAAAAGGATTATGGCACAGAGTTTTTACTTGTATCCTAGTAAATCCTGAACACAAAACTATTTTACTGCAGAAAAAGGTGCCAGGCAGCTATACATTTAATCGTCCAGATTATCTGGATGTAAGCATAGGGGGTCATTATATGGCAGGAGAATCAATAAAAGATGGGGTAAGGGAAATAAAAGAAGAAGTAGGATTAAAAGTTCAATTTAAGGATTTAATTCCTTTGGGTGTTCGGCAAACAGCTGAAACTATATCCGAGAACTATATAGCCAATGAATTTCAGCATGTTTTTATTTATCCCATAAGAAGGAAACTGGAAGACTACATATTGAAGAATGCAGAAGTTAATGGTTTAGTCGAAATTGATATCCAAGATAGTATAGATTTGTTATTAAAACGAAAAAGACTAATTAAAGGAAGGATGTTATTTATTAAACAAAATAAACATACCCTTCGTACTATTCAAATAACAAGAAAAAACTTTGTCCCCTCTTATCTTAAAAAGGATCAGTTTTTCTTAAGATTGTTCATAGCCGCCAAAAGATATATTAATAAGGATAATGTAGATGAAATATTTATCTAGCTATTTAGCATTCAAACGACTAAAAAAATAAAGGGTTAGAGTAATCTAGCCCTCTTTTAATTAATAAGAGTTGAATATAAGTGAGAGTTGGTTTATTATAAAGAGTATATAAAACATAAATAAAAGGGATATGATTTTTTCAGACCGGGATATTAAGAAAATAATCAAGAAAGGAGAACTTGTGTTTAGGCCTTCCTTAACTAGGGATCAGATTGGTCCTGCTTCCATTGATTTGAAATTAGGCAATGTGTTCAAAGTTTTTGACATTTCCAGGCAGTATATCCTGGACACCAGAAAAGGATTGCCAGATAAGAAGTTTATTATTAACAGAAAAGTAAAAACAGGGGAGTCTTTTATTCTTCATCCCAATAGTTTTGTTTTGACCAGTACCAAGGAATACGTGAAGGTTCCTGATTATATAATCTTAAGAGTGGAGGGGAAAAGTACTTTAGCCCGGATGGGTATTTTAGTTCATACTGCCGGTTTTGTTGATCCTGGCTTTGAAGGTAGCCTTACCTTGGAAATCAGCAACCAATCAGATTTACCGGTAGCTCTTTATCCGGATATGTATATTTGCCAGGTGGCAGTGGAGAAACTTTCCTCACCAGCCGAAGTTCCTTACAATAAAAGAAAGAAATCTTTGTATTCTCGCTCCCTGGGACCAGTGGCAGCGAAAACAAGTAATTTGTTTGATAAGAAGAAATAGTTCTGTATGAATATTTACCTATTTAATTCCATTAATTATTTAGCGGGAAAGAATATTGTATTGGACAATATTATGATTTTTCTCGCTCGTTATCTCATTTGGATTGCTCCCTTGTTTCTGCTCTATTTATGGTTTAGGAAATCAGCTGATTCTGGATATAAAAAATTATCTTTATTTATTTTGGTTTCTGTTTTGTTATCATTGCTTATATCCTGGAGTGTCTCTCTTTGCTATTTTCACCCTCGGCCTTTCATGATAGGTTTGGGAACAAAATTAATTACTCGTTCTCCAGATTCTTCTTTTCCCAGTGATCATGCTACTATTATGTTCGCCGTAGCCCTGGCTACGTTGTTTTGGAAAAGATACAGAATGGGCATATTATTTCTGCTTTTAGCATTAGCTGTTGGTCTGGCAAGAGTGTTCTGCGGCATTCATTTTCCTTTTGATCTTGTTGGTGCCTTTCTGGTAGCTGGATTAGGGACAACCTTAGTGTATACAATAGGAAAATATTTCATTGGGGGAAATAAATATAAAAACATATTACAAAATTGATAAATATGGAAAAAGATCTTTATGATTTGATTATAATCGGAGGAGGTCCTGCTGGATTAACGGCAGGTATTTATGCCGGTCGAGCCAGAATAAAAACTTTAATTTTCAGCGGTTCTCCTCCCGGGGGTCAATTAATGATTGCCGGTGATGTAGATGATTTTCCCGGTTTTCCGGATGGTATTCAGGGAACAGAACTGATTCAGAAAATGACTGCCCAAGCCAAGAAGTTTGAAGCAGAAATTAAGGAACAAAATGTTATTGCTGTGGATTTTCACCAACAACCGTTTTTAATTAAAGCGGATAATGAAAAAGAATACAAAGCCAAGGCAATAGTTATAGCTACTGGAGCCAGGGCAAGATGGTTAGGGTTAGAAAATGAACAGCGTTTAGTGGGACACGGTATTTCTGCTTGTGCCATCTGTGATGGATTTTTCTTTAAGGATAAGGTAGTGGCAGTGGTAGGAGGGGGCGACAGTGCCCTTGAAGATGCTATTTACCTTACAAAATACGCCAAGAAAATTTACGTAATTCATCGGCGCGATCAACTGCGTGCCGCTAAACAATTGCAGGAAGAGTCAATGAATAGCCCTAAGGTAGAATTTGTTTTTGATTCAGAGATTAAAGAAATACAAGGACAGGAAAAATTGGAGGGAGTGATTATTGAAAACAATAAAAACAATCAAAGAAAAGAGCTTTCTCTGGATGGTTTATTTATATCTATTGGCCATAAGCCGGCTACTGATGTTTTTCAGGGGCAACTGGAAACAGATGAACAAGGTTTTCTTAGGGTGCATGATAGAACCAGGACATCTCAAGAGGGTGTATTTGCCGCTGGTGATGTGGCTGATCCCTATTATAAACAAGCAGTTACTGCTGCCGGACGGGGGGCAATGGCTGTTCTTGATGCCGATCAATGGCTGAGAGCACAAACAACTTAAAATTATTGTATATGTCTGATCCATATAAAAATGCTTTAACTCAATTGAAAAAGGTGGGAGAAGAACTCAATTTAGATGAAAAAATGATTGCCCAGTTAAGCCAGATTGATAATTTTTATCAGAGTACGATAAAGATTAAGATGGATGATGGAAAAACGAAACAATTTAAGGCTTTTCGTTCCCAGCATAACGATGCCTGTGGTCCCTATAAGGGAGGGATCAGGTTTCATCCTCATGTTTCTGAAGAAGAAGTGAAAGCATTATCTATGTGGATGACCTGGAAGTGTGCTGCGGTAGGTATTCCCTACGGAGGCGGTAAAGGGGGAGTTATTGTCAACCCTAAGGAATTAAGCCAGATGGAACTGGAAAGATTGTCCCGGGCCTATGCTGATTTCATAACACCCTTTATTGGTCCCTGGAAGGACATTCCTGCTCCTGATGTGAATACCAATTCCCAGGTTATGGCTTGGATGCTGGATGAATATGAAAAGAATATCGGTTTTCATCAGCCGGCTGCGTTTACCGGCAAGCCGATAGCAATTGGCGGTTCTCAGGGAAGAACCCAGGCTACAGGTTTGGGGGGAGTATATGTTTTAGAAAGTTTTCTTAATTATCTGCAGAGCAAGAATATAAAATGGGCCAAGAAGGATAAAAAGGACATTACCATTGCCATTCAGGGGTTTGGCAATGTGGGTTACTACTTTGCTCAGGAAGCTTCAGAGAGGGGTTATAAAATTATTGCCCTTTCTGATACCCAGGGAGCGATAAAAAATACTGCTGGTCTTTCTCCCAGAGCGGTAAAAGAATACAAAAGAAATACAGGGTCAGTTAAGAATTTTCAGGAAGTAGAAAATATTTCTAATGAGGATTTATTGAAATTAGATATAGATGTTCTTGTCCCGGCAGCTTTGGAGAATGTGATTACTAAAAAGAATGCAGCAAAAATTGGAGCAAAGATCATTGTTGAAATGGCTAACGGGCCGGTGACACCAGAGGCGGATACTATTCTTACCAAAAAAGGTATTTATTCCGTGCCTGATATCCTTTCTAATGCCGGGGGAGTAACAGTGTCCTATTTTGAATGGACGCAGGATCTCCAAGGATATTTTTGGGAAGAAAGAGATGTGGAGATGAAATTGGAAAAAATAATGTCCCAGGCTTCTCAATTAGTATGGGAGAACTTTGATGTCTTGAAAAAGAAAAACAAGAAAGCCAATCTACGTTTAGCTGCTTATGCCTTGGCTGTACAAAGAGTAGTGGAGGCAATGCTCTTACGGGGAGAAATAAATAAAAATTAATGCCTTCCTTTTTAAAGATAAAAAATCTTAGTGTAGAGATAGGGGAAAAACAGATTATTAAAGATCTGGATTTTCAATTAAAGAAAGGCGAGACCCAGGTACTCCTTGGTCCTAATGCCAGCGGAAAAAGCACCTTAGTGGGGGCAATTATGGGATTATCACCATTTCATATCAAGAAGGGGCAGATATTATTTCAGGGCAAGGATATTACAAAATTAAGTCCGGAGAGAAGAGCCCGTTTAGGTATTAGCCTGTCTTTTCAAAATCCTCCTTCTATTTCTGGGGTTCATTTAGATACACTGCTTGATAATATTACCGTTCCTTCTTCTAAAAAAAGGCAGAAGGATATATTACAACAATGGGGGGACAGTCTTCTCTCTCGTGATGTTAATGTTGGTTTTTCCGGGGGAGAAAAAAAGATATCAGAAATACTGCAAATAGCCAGTTTGAATTCTCAGCTGGTCATATTGGATGAGATAGATTCCGGTCTTGATATTCAAAAATTAAAAGAATTCTCTTCCCTTATCAAGAAATATTTTTCTTCCTCCGGTAAATCCTTGCTTGTTATTACTCATCAGGGAGATATCCTGCGTTATTTAAAACCAGATTGGGTAAATGTAATATTGAAGGGAAAGATTATTTGCCGTTCCCAAAATTGGAAAGAAGTTTGGCAGACAATTAAAAAACATGGCTATGAAAAATGCAAAAAATGCTCGTTTTCTCTATCTTAACAACCAGATAGAAGAAATTTATTCCCGGGAGGGGACCTTAATTCTTTCTTCTCCGGAAGCCTGGAAGAAATATAAATGGACCCACCGTTATTTTAAGACTGTTCCTAAAGAAGGGTATTTCATTTGGGTAAGAAAACAAAGCTCACTTCCCGTTCTTACCTGTGTCAATATCTCCCGTTACCATGTTAAACAGCGGATGAATAATTTGCTGGTGGTAGAGAAGGGGATTAGTGCCCGGGCAGAAGTAATATGCCAGACATTGAAGAATTCTTTGCGGGCTCTTCATGTTGCCAAAGGGAAAGTAGTTCTTAAAGAAGGAGCCCAATTGATTTATCATCATTTTCATCGTTGGGGAGGGTATGATAATGTGGAAGCGGATTACGAATTCTATTTGGAGGAGAATGCCTATTTAGATTATTCCTATAAAACACTGAATCCTTCTAAGGATTTACAATTTCGAACCTTGATTCACGGAAAGAAAAATTCTCAGACGGATCTGACTATCATTGCTCAGGCCCGTAATTCCCATATCAAGATTCATGATGATGTTATTTTGGAAGATGCCCAGGCTTCTGGTATTGTCCGCTTACGATTGGTAGCTGAGAAAAAATCAGTGGTAGAAGCATATAGCAGGATTGTCGTAAAAGAAAAAGCCAAGGAAGCCAAAGGGCACTTAGACTGTCGGGGTATTATTGTTGACAAGGACAGCTCTATCAAATTAGTACCAGAATTGGATAATAAAAACAAAGAAGCTCTTATTACCCACGAGGCTTCTATTGGACGGATTGCGGAAGCAGAATTAGATTATTTACGCAGTCGGGGGCTGAGCCGGAAGAAAGCAATTGATTTAATTATAAAAGGATTTCTCAAAAAATAATATATATAGAATATGAATAATCCCAATTGTATTTTTTGTAAAATCATACAGGGAAAGATTCCTGCCAAGAAATACTATGAAGACGATAATTTCTTAGCTATTTACGATATTCAGCCTATTAGCGAGGGGCATATAGTCCTCTTCTCCAAGAATCATTATTCCAATGTAAATGATATGCCGGAGGAAGAATGGCAGACCATGGTTGTTCTTGCTCGTAAGCTGGCTGAGAAAGAAATGAAGGAATTAAAAACAGATGGCTACAATTTATTAATTAATCAGGGGGAAGCAGCCCAGTCAGGAGTGGCTCATCGTCCCCATATTCATATTATTCCCCGTCGTTTTAATGACGGAATCAAAATAGACCCTCGCTAGAGGGAATATTAAATAGATAGAAAAATATTGGTATTAAGATTTGGCTCTGCCGGCGTATTCTCCAGTGTCAGTATTTACCAGAATTTCTTCATCTTGCTTAATAAAAATAGGGACATTAACCCTTAAGCCTGTTTCTAAGGTAATAGTCTTTAAGGCTGCGGTAGCGGTATTTCCCCTTGTAGCTGGAGGGGCTTCTTTTACTATTAAAGCCACTTTCTTGAGGATGTTAATGCCTACCGGCTTGTTTTCCAAGAAAATAATTTTTACTTCACTATTTGCTTTTAAATAAGGGGTCTGATCCTGAATGGTTTCCAAGGGGAAACTTACTCTTTCCTTATCTTTTAGTTGGAAAACACCATTGTGCCGATCTTGATAGAGGAAAAGAGCATTTTTGTAATCAACATCTATTTCTTCAAACTTATCTCCGGAATGGAAGGTTTTATCTACAACTTTTCCTGTCTGGAAGTTCTTGAGGCTAGTTCTCATTACTGCTCCTCCCTTACCAGGCTTGTAAAATTCGAATTTTAAAATCTGCCAGGGTTGTCCCTCAATTTTAAGAACCATTCCTTTTTCAAATTCAGATGTAGCTATCATATTATTGATTTTATTAATATCTGGTGCTATACTAGCTTTTAATGAACATTCCGTCAAGCATTCTTGTTCTATGTTTCAAAGAATTAATCCTGGCTGTTATTTTAGGGGCGCTGATTGGGTTAGAAAGAGAATGGGCTCGAAAGGAAGCGGGGTTAAGAACTTTTACTCTTATTAGCTTGGGCTCTGCTCTTTTTGTAATGATTTCTCGTCTTGCCTTTTATCCTTATCTTAGTATTTCTAGTTTGGATCCCTCTCGAACCTTGGGTCAGCTGATTATTGGTATTGGTTTTCTGGGAGCGGGGACAATTATTTTCTCCCGTTCGGAGGAAAAGGTAAAAGGATTAACTACGGCTGCAATGATATGGGTAACGGCAGCTATTGGAGCAGCAATAGGATTACAGTTATATTGGCTGGCTATCTTTACCACTTTGCTTGTTGTTATTTTAAGCTTTAGCATTATTCCTTTTGAGCACCATCTGGAACAGAGAATCAAGAAAATTAAGGGAGAGAAAAAAGAAGAATAGTTGTTGCCCCCGTAGCTCAATTTGGTAGAGCACTTGCCTTTTAAGCAATTGGTTGCGCGTTCAAATCGCGCCGGGGGCACTAATTTTTTACAAGTATGCGTAAAACAGCCCCACTGTTAATACAAGAATATAGATCCTTAAGAAGGAAAAGGTTTACTTTGCGAGAAATAGCTTAACTTTATTGATTTTATATTATCTTTGTGTTATTCTGTGAAATCTGAGATTTGTTAGATATGAGATCTAGAAATTTAATTGTTATATTTTCTCTATTTGTAGCGGCATTATTGCTGGCTGCTTTTGTTTACCCTACTGGATGGAATAAATTAGCATCTTTCATCCATCTTCCTGAGATATCTCAGCGTCCTTTTAGTTTAGGATTAGATCTATCAGGAGGAACCTTACTTGTTTATGATGCTGATTTAAAGAATATTGATCCCAAAGATTATAGCTCTGCTATGGGAGGTCTGCGTGATGTTCTGGAACAGAGGGTGAATTATATGGGGGTAAGGGAACCAAGAATAGAAATTAATAAAAGCGGGGATCAGTGGCGTTTGATTGTGGAATTGGCAGGAATAAAAGATGTCCGGGAGGCAATCAAAATGATTGGAGAAACTCCTTACTTGGAATTTAAAGAGATACGGACTGAAGAAGAATCCAATAATATTTTGCAATTGCAAGAAGAGGAAATTAAAAAAGACGAGCCCGATGAGGCTATTTTGTCTTTAGATCCGTATTTCAAGGCCACTAACTTGACTGGTAAGTATTTGGAAAGGGCAATGGTAGACTTTGATCCTAATACTTCTATTCCGGTGGTAGATTTGCAGTTTAATGCTGAAGGAACAAAGATTTTTGCTTCTCTTACCAAGACTAATGTTGGGAAACCATTAGCGATTTATTTAGATGGACAACCAATCAGTATTCCGGAAGTGAGGGAAGAAATTCCTTCGGGTAAGGCTCAGATTTCTGGTAAGTTTACCTTGCCGGAAGCCAAAAAATTATCAGAAAGACTTAATCAAGGAGCATTGCCAGTACCGATTAAATTAGTTTCTCAGCAGTCAGTAGGGGCTATTTTAGGACAAGAATCTATTAAGCATATTACTCAGGCGGCCTGGTGGGGTTTTTTGGCAGTGATCATATTTATGATAGTGTTTTATCGTTTACCTGGTTTCTTGGCGGCCTTGTCTTTGATAATTTATGTCATCATATCTCTCAGTATTTTCAAAGCTGTGCCGGTTACCCTGACATTGGCAGGAATTACTGGTTTTATTTTATCGGTAGGAACCGCTGTTGATGCTAATATTCTGATTTTTGAATACAGCAAGGAAGAAATTCATAAGGGTAAATCTATGCGTCTTGCTATGGAAGACGGTTTTCAACGCTCCTGGCCGGCGATTCGTGATTCTAATATTGCCACTATTATTTCCGCAGTGATTCTTTATTACTTTAGTTCCAGTATGATCAGGGGATTTGCTCTCACCTTGGCCATTGGAGTGGGGGTTAGCTTGATTACTGCTTTGTATATCACTCGCTTGTTTTTGATGACATTAGCTACCGATAGAACACCAACAAAATTATTTTGTAGCACTAAAAAGGATTAATTTTTTTGAATATATAGTATATGGATTATATTGCTAAAAGAAAATCTTTCTATCTTTTTTCCGGATTGATAATTGCTCTTTCCTTGGGTGGTTTGATAATTCTGGGATTGAATTGGGGAATAGATTTCACCGGAGGAACATTTTGGGAAGTTTCCTTGTCGTCTTGGAATAATGAAAAAATTGAGCAAGTTAATACATTTTTGAAGACACAAGATATAGGACAGGTGTCTATTCAAAAAGCAGGGGAAGCGAATATAATTCTTCGTCTTTCTACTATAAACGAAGAGAAACATCAGCAAGTACTAAAAGATTTGCAAAAAGAATTTCCCTCGCTTCAGGAAAAAAGATTTGATTCCATTGGTCCTTCTATTGGACAGGGATTAAGAAGGAGATCAATTTGGGCGGTGCTATTGGTTTTTATTGGTATTCTTTTATATCTCAGTTATGCATTTCGTCATTCTTCCTTCCGGATACCTTCCTATCGCTATGGAAGTCTGGCTGTATTAGCTCTCTTGCATGACGCAGCATTTGTGGTGGGGTTGTTTGTTTTCTTGGGTAAATTTCAAGGATGGGAGGTTAACTCTGATTTTATTGTAGCTATTTTGGTGGTAACTGGTTATTCAGTGCATGATACCATTGTTGTTTTTGACAGAATCAGAGAAAATCTTGCTTTAAAGAGCAAGGAAACATTACAAAATATTATTAATATAAGTATCAGTCAGACCATAATCCGCTCCTTAAATACTTCTCTTACCACTCTTCTTCCTCTTTTGGCTCTTTATTTTTGGGGGCCTATCTCAATGAAGGTGCTGGTATCAGCTATGATAGGAGGGGTGGTTATAGGAACCTATTCTTCCTTATTCATTGCTCCCACTCTACTCTTTGACTGGCAAAAGAGGTAATCTAATTCCGTAAACTTTCTACCTTTAGCGATTTTTCAGCTGCTTTTTTGTTATCTTGTTTCATTGCGAGGAATCTCGAAATTGTTGAAAGAGAGCGTAGAATCTCTTTATTGAAAATATATCTGAATAGGGGTAAAATATATATTGAGAGCAAAAAAGATTTGAAACAATATCAAGTTTATGAATAAAGAAAATATTAAAAAAGGCAAAATTGTTATTTATCAAACTGCTACAAAGGAGATGGAGCTAAGGGTGTATTTTGAAGGGGAAACTGTTTGGCTCAAACAAGACGAGATAGCTAAACTCTATAGCAAAGAGCGTTCGGTAATTACCAAGCATATTAATAAAATTTTTACGGATAAAGAGGTTGATAAAAAAAGTAATGTGCGTTTTTTGCACATTGCTGGATCTGATAAACCAGTAGCATTTTACAATCTAGATGTGATTTTGGCAGTTGGATATCGTACAAATTCAGCACGAGCTATTCATTTTAGAAAATGGACGACAAATATTTTAAAAAAGTATCTCTTACACGGTTATGCCATTAACGAAAAACGGCTTTTTGAAGTACGGGGAAAATTTAAAGAATTGCAAACTGTAATTTCTTTTTTGCAACAAAAATCGCAAAAGGAGTTATTATCCGGACAAGCAAGTGAGATTCTTAATTTACTCTCAAGTTATGCCAAAACCCTAACTTTATTGGGAGAATATGACAAAAGAAAATTAAGAGAGATAAAGGGAAGGAAAGCAAAATTTGTTTTAAAGTATGAAAAGTGTGAGCGCATTATTAGTGAAATTAAAAAAGAACTGATTAAGAACAAAGAAGCCAGCAATCTCTTTGGTCAAGAAACAGGCGGAGGATTTGAGGGAATTATCAAGGGATTATATCAAACATTTAGAAGAAAAGAATTATATCCAACAATAGAAGACAAGGCGTCACATTTACTTTATTTAACAATTAAAGACCATTACTTCACTGACGGGAATAAGCGTATTGGTTCGTTTTTGTTCGTTTATTTTCTGGACAAGAACAATTATCTTTACCGCAAAAATGGCGAAAGAAAAATAAACGATAATGCCTTGACAGCACTGGCGCTTTTAATTGCTGAAAGCGACTCCAAAGAAAAAGATATTTTAATCAAGATAATCACCAATCTGATGAGCGATTAAACGTGATGCCCTATAAAAATTATCGAATTATTGGACGCTCATATAGTTGAAAACTAGGAAAAGTACTAAATCTTTGACTTTTATATAAATTTCTGCTTTAATGAGTATATATATTAAGAATTAAAAGCTACAATATATCAATATGAAACAAGCATCTTCCTCGTTCCTATCAGACCCCAGAAAGCTATCAGGGGCTCTTATTAGCGTCTTATCTACTCGCTCCCAGACTATCGTGAAAAAAAGATTCGGTTTGGATAATAATCATCCTCAAACCCTCCAACAGGTAGGGGATGTTTATAATATTACCAGGGAGAGAGTGCGTCAGATCATTGAATCTTCTCTTCTGATCATTAAGAAAAAAGCTTCCTTGGCGGAAGTAAATGATTTTTGGAAGGAAATTGTCACTCTTTTGGAAAAGAGTGGGGGAATTGAGGAAGAAAAAGAATTATTTATTCGTTTGGAAAAAGAGCATTCTTTAATAAAAGGGAAAGAAGCAGCAGTAAATTTTTTACTGTTTCTTTCATCTGATATAGTTCTTGAAAAAGAAGACGGTAATTGTAACAGTTTTTGGCATCTCACATCTAAAAAGAAAGGGGAGCTGGTAAAAAGAATGAAAACAATAGAGAAATATTTTGTCCAGAACAAAATACCTATGTCTCTAAAAGAAATTGTTCAATTAGCGGAGAAGAAATTAATACCTGCTCTAACATCTACGGAATTGATCGCCTACTTAAAAGTATCCAAAAAGATAGGGATGAATCCTTTTGGGGAATATGGAATTTTGGCTTCTTCAGAGATAGAACCAGCCGGAACAAAAGATCGGGCCTATGTTGCAATGAAGCATTATCAAAAACCCTCGCACTTTTCTGAGATTGCTGATCTTATTAACCAATCCAAAGGATTACCTGTTTCTCCTACCTTGCTTTCATCAGCTTGGTTAAAGACAGTAAAAGTTCAGACGGTACATAATGAGCTGATAAAAGATGAACGCTTTGTGTTAATTGGAAGAGGAATTTATGCATTACGGGATTGGGGGTACAAGCCAGGAAGAGTGGTTGATGTCATTAAAGATATCCTTAAGAAAACTAACCGGCCTTTAACCCAGGAAGAAATCATTAAAAAAGTTAAGGAGCAGCGTTTTGCGAAAGACAATACGATTGTTCTCAATCTTCACAACAAGAAGTATTTTAAAAAACTTCCCGATAAGTGTTATACATTAATAAGATCTCATAAAGTTTTAGAGATTTAATGTCTTTTTTTACTTTTTGTAAGCTCTTACTTCGAGAGTTCTGGTGGTTGATTATTCCTTTGGTGTTAGGAAAGGTTTTTTTTAATTTAAGAAAGGTTCAACGAAAGAAGAACAAAGCCGAAAAAGAAGAAGTAAAGGATTGGATGTGTTTGGAAATAAAGGCCAATAGGGAGATTTTGCAGACGCCAAAAGCAATGGAACAAGTACTGGCAGGGCTCCATTCCATTGAAAAAGGAAGAATTAGCTTAGAAGTAGTAGGTGTTCAAGGGGCTGTCCACTTTATTGTTAAAGCCCCCCGGGAATACAAGACTTTGGTAGAATCTCAATTTTATGCCCAATATCCGGAATTAGACATTAAAGAAGTTGATGATTATTTTACTTCTCTCCCGTCTTATCTGCCTGATAAAAATTTTGATCTTTGGGGAACAGAGATAGGATTAGCCAGGGAGAATCCTTATCCTATTAAAACATATCCATATTTTGAGGGCCCCAAGGAAGAAAAAACGATTGATACCTTAGCCAGTTTGATTGAATCTACTGCCGGGCTTCAACCGGAGGAGGAAGTAGTTCTTCAGATAATCATTCAGCCGCTTAAGAAAGAGGTTATGGCCAAACAACAAAAAGAAGGAGGACAGCTGATTAAAGTGATGCTTGGGGAAGAAGAATCAAAAACAAGTTTTAGTGATTGGGTTATTGCCTTTTTCAAAAATCTTTTGGTGGCAGTAGTAGTACTTCCTACCTGGCCTGGGGATGAGGAAAAGAAAACAACTATTGCTCTTAGTACTTCTCTGCCGGGAAAAGAAGTGGCTAAGGAGGTGGAGGCAAAAATGGCTCAATTATCCTTTTCCACCACCATTCGGGCTTTTTATTTATCACCCCGGAAAATATATAACGAATCATCAATTATTCCTCTTCTGGCATATTTCAAACAATTTAACACAGAGAACCTCAATGCTTTTCAGGTAAACACTGAGATGTCTACGAAAGTCAAAGCATTGTTCTTCCAAGAAAATAAATTACGATTAAAGAAATCAGATTTTTATCAAATGGCCCGAAAAAGAGCTATCTCTTCTGCCGCAATTGTTTTGGATTTAGAAGAGTTAGCTACAATTTATCATATTCCTGTTCGTAAAGTTAAAGGGCCGACCTTAACTCGTGCCCTGAGTAGAAAAGGGGAACCACCGGTGGGATTACCAGTGGGATAAAATATATTCATGGAAAACATAAACAACATTGGTATAACCAATTATCGCAACAGCTATCAGCGATTTGGTATTAAAGATGACGACCGCCGCCGCCATATGTATGTTATCGGAAAAAGTGGAGCCGGAAAAACAACAATGTTGGAGAATATGGCTTGCCAGGATATTATGGCTGGCAAGGGGATAGGGGTCATTGATCCCCACGGAGAGTTAATTGAACGTTTGCTTCATTTTATTCCTCCGGAGAGAGTAAATGATGTTATCTATTTTAATCCCAGTGATATAGAATGGCCTATTGCCTTTAATGTTATTGAAAAGGTCCCCTTGGAATTACGCCATTTGGTAGTAGCCGGTTTAATGGGGGTGTTTAAAAAAATCTGGCCTGATGTTTGGTCTTCCCGAATGGAATACATTTTGAATAACACCCTGTTAGCTTTATTGGAATATCCCCAGGCTACTATTTTAGGAGTCAACCGGATGTTAGCTGACAAGGATTTTCGGGAACAGGTATTGAATTATGTGACAGATGTGGTTGTGAAAGCTTTTTGGCAAAAAGAGTTTAATCGTTATTTTGATCGTTATGCTACAGAGGCTATTGCCCCTATTCAAAACAAGATAGGGCAATTTATTTCTAACCCTTTAATTCGTAATATTGTTGGACAGCAGGAATCAAAGTTGGATATGCGCAGTATTATAGATGGAAATAAAATTTTCTTGGCTAACGTATCCAAGGGATTAATCGGGGAAGATAATTCTATGCTTCTGGGTGCCCTTTTGGTCACTAAATTGCAATTAGCAGCAATGTCCCGGGTAGATGTGCGAGAAGAAGAAAGAAAAGATTTTTATCTGTACATTGATGAATTTCAAAACTTTTCCACGGAGTCGTTTGCCAATATATTCGCTGAAGCCAGAAAATATCGATTGGATTTGATCTTGGCCCATCAATATATTGCCCAGCTTAATGAGAAAGTGCGTGATTCCATTTTTGGTAATGTGGGTACTTTGGTCAGTTTTCGTACCGGGCCAGAAGACGCTGAATTTTTAGAGAAATATTTCTTTCCTGATTTTACCGAGGAAGACTTGATCAATCTACCTAATTACAATTTCTACATTAAATTAATGATTGATGGATTTCTTTCCAAAGGATTTTCTGCTATGAATATTCCCCCTGCTATTTTACCAAAGCAATCTTCTTTGCAAGAGATAATTCAGCATTCCCGTCAATTATATTCCGTTCCCCGCAAGGAAGTGGAAGATGTTATTGCCCATTGGGAATTCTTGGACTTTACTCCTTCTCCCTCCTCGTCCTCGGGTACAGGAGAGAGTGGGAAAACTAAGGAAGGATGGGCAGCAATTTGCAGTAAATGCGGCAAGCATATCATTGTTCCTTTTCGTCCCATACCTGGTCGGCCAGTATATTGCAGAGAATGCTTAACTGAGATAAGAGAAAAGAAGAAGCCGTCATCTTTTTCCCAATCAAAAACCGTTTCCCATTCTTCCCGTCCTATCTCTTCTGATACGGCTAAAATCCAAACAACGATTAAGAATATTTTCAAAAGAAAGATAGATGACCAATGATGAAAAAGGTAGCAGTAGCCATATCGGGAGGGGTAGATTCTGCCGGAGCAGCTTTGCTTTTAATAAAAGAAGGGTATCAGGTAATAGGTGTTCACTTAAGTTTGGAATCTGCCTCTGAGGAAGGAAAAACATTATGCCAGCAATTAGGCATTCCATATTACAATTGGGATTTTCAGAAGGAATTCAGAAAAGAAATCATTGAAGAGACAGTCAGATACTATGGAGAAGGGCTTACCCCCAATCCCTGCTCTCTCTGTAACAAGAAAATAAAATTAGGTTTGTTTTTGGAAAAGGCCTGTCGAGAACTTCAGGTTGATTATATTGCCACTGGTCACTATGCCTGCAGGAAAAAGCAGGGACAGTTTTATCATCTTTTTCAAGCCAGTGATAAAGCCAAGGATCAAAGTTATTTTCTTGCTCAGGTCAATCAGAAAATTCTGCAGAAACTTCTTCTTCCCTTAGGTAATTACAAAAAAGCGGAAGTGAGAGATATGATGCGGACTAACAACCTTTTGGTGGCAGACAGGAAAGAGAGCCAGAATCTTTGTTTTGTTGATGGTAATTTTTCTGACTTCTTAAAAAAATACCTACCGGTTCAAAGGGGAGAAATCAGGGACGAGAACAATAAATTGCTTGGCCATCATGACGGTGCTTGCTTTTACACCCTAGGGCAACGTTTATCTATAGGAGGATCAGGTCCCTATTATGTTGCTCAAAAAGATATTAAAAATAACATACTCATTGCTGTTAACAATAAGCAATCACACCTACTTTTCCATAAGGTCTTTTATGTCTCCGACAGGAACTGGATTTCAGATATTGTACCTTCATTTTCCTTGCCATTTTTAGTGCAAACGCGTTATCATTCTTCTTTCTCTTCAGCTATGTTGGAGAAAACTGTAAAAAAGGAAGTTATAAAAGTAATCCTAAAGAATCCTAGGGAAGATATTGCTCCGGGTCAAATTGCTGCTTTTTACAGAGAGGAGGAACTTTTAGGAGGAGGAATAATTAAAAAATTTTAATGTCTAAAAATAAAAAAGTTGTAGCTGTCATCTGCGGGGGGAGAAGTCGAGAACACGAAGTATCATTACAGTCGGCTTACTATGTTTTTAATAATCTCGACAGAAAGAAATATCAAAGAGTACTTTTGGGAATAGATAAAAAAGGACACTGGCATTTTGCTTCTTCTTATAATGATTTAGTCATTCAGAAAGAACCATTGGGGAAGATGAAAGACGGATTAGCAGAAGTGGTTTTGGTTAAAAAAGGGAAAGGGGTATATGTTTTAAATTTAGGGCAAAAGAAAATTATTGGAAAGATAGATATATTCTTTCCACTTATTCATGGTCCTTATGGTGAGGATGGCTGCCTGCAGGGATATTTAGAATTACTTGGCTTACCCTATGTGGGAGCCGATGTTTTGGGTTCTGCCTTGGCAATGGACAAAGAATACACGAAGCGATTATTACAAGCGGAAAGCATTCCTGTTACCCCCTTCATGGTTCTTTACCGAGGGGAATCAAAAAACAGAGAAAAAGCTAGAAAGATGGTTAGAAAATATAGATTTCCTCTCTTTGTAAAACCAGCCTGTCTTGGTTCTTCCATAGGAATCAGCAAAGCATTTAATTTAAGAGAATTGAAAAAAGCGATAACCCTAGCTTTTCATTATGATAACAAGATTATTTTGGAAAAAGGCATTAAAGGAAGAGAAATAGAATGTTCTGTCTTAGGCAATAAAAATCCCCAAGCTTCTCTTCCGGGAGAAATTAAGCCCCGGCATAATTTTTATTCTTACGCTGCCAAATATTTAGATTCTAAAGGGGCGGATCTGCTTACTCCGGCTCTTCTTTCTGTTACTCTGACAAAAAAAGTGCAGCAATTAAGCCAGAAGGCATTTCAAGTACTATCATTAAAAGGAATGGCTCGTATTGATTTCTTTCTCTCATCTCGGGGAAAACTCATTGTTAATGAGGTTAATACTATTCCTGGCTTTACCCAAATTAGTATGTATCCTAAGCTTTGGCAAGTTTCAGGGCTCAAATATTCTAAATTATTGGATAAACTGTTAAAATTAGCTGAAGAAAGCTATCAGGAAAAGAAGCTAAAATTTAATTACAAACAATAAGTTAATTTCTATGAAGATCTCTCTTAAAAAAATATTTTATAGCGTTCTTTTTGCTTGTCGGGGTATTAAATACGCTTTTTTACATCAGCAAAATTTTTTTCTAATGATTATAATCGCCATAGGGACGATAATCTTAGGCTGGTGGCTAGCTTTATCTTATTACGAATGGCTGATTGTTATCTTAATTATTTGCTTAGTTTTATCCTTAGAAATTGTGAATACTGCTTGGGAAAAAACCTTAGATTTTCTTGAACCGAATTTTTCTGCTAAAATAAAGACAATCAAAGACTTGATAGCAGGAGCGATCGTTATTAGCGTTCTGGGCTCGATAGCTATTGGTGCGATCATCTTTCTACCTAAGCTTTTGAATTTTTTAAAATAGAGATTAATAAATGAAGAAAAATTCTCAAGTCCAGCTGTTGAAAAACGAGATTAAAAGATTAAAAAAATTAGTCTATCTTGATCCCTTAACCAAGATTTATAATCGGAGGGGGTTTTCAGAAATTGGTAGTCGCTATTTTCAATTTAACATTAAAGGAAAACAGAAACGTCGAAAGAATGAAATTTCTAAATTGACTATTATTTTTTTGGATATTGATGACTTCAAGAAGGTTAATGATAAACATGGTCATAATAAAGGAGACAAAGTGTTAAGAGCGTTTACTAGATTTCTTAAAAAGAATTTAAGAAAAACGGATATTATAGCACGCTGGGGAGGAGAAGAGTTTGTGGTATTGTTAGTTAATATATCGGAAGATAAATCTAAACAAATTGTTCAAAAACTTTGCCGGAAAATATCCAAAAATAAAATGTCAGGGTTATATTTAACAGTGAGTGCAGGCTTAACTTTTCCTTGTAAAAACGAAAATCTATCCCAAGTTATCAATAGGGCAGACAAATTAATGTATCAAGCTAAAAAACAAGGGAAAAATATGGTCATAATCAGTAAATAAAGTTTGATTAAATAATATGCTTTCTCAAAAAGACGAAATAAAAGACAAACTGGATATTGTAGAAGTCATTGGCCAGTATGTAAAATTACAGAAAGCGGGTTCTAGTTTTAAAGGACTTTGTCCTTTTCATCATGATAAAACTCCCTCCTTTTTTGTTTCTCCTCCCCGTCAGATCTGGCATTGTTTCGGTTGCGGAGCCGGAGGTGACATTTTTACTTTTATTATGAAGATGGAAAATGTGGATTTTCCTACCGCTCTGCGAATGTTAGCGGAGAAAGCAGGGGTAAAATTGAGATTTGAGAATCCTCAGCGTCGTTCCGAAAAAGAAAAGCTTATTCAAATTAACGAATCAGCTTCTCAATTTTTTGAAAAAAATCTTTGGCAGAATCAAGAAGTATTAAAATATCTTCAGAAGAGGGGATTAGAGGAAGATATAATAAAATTATTTCATTTAGGCTGGGCCCCTGATGATTGGCGTAGTCTTCTTAATTATTTGACTAAAAAAGATTATCGGGTAGCAGATGTCATTGCTGCTGGTTTGGCTATCAATAAAGAAGAGCCTACCGAAATTAGTAATAGAACACAAAAAAGAGAAAGCAAGATTGAAAATTGTTATGATCGTTTTCGAAGTCGGATCATGTTTCCCATAAATGATTCTGTTGGTCATCACTGTGGCTTTACCGGAAGAGTCTTAAAGGGGAAGGATCCAATGAAAACAGTTAGGGACATTGAACAGGTAGGAAAATATGTGAATACTCCTCAGTCTTTAATATTTAACAAGAGCATGCTTCTCTATGGTCTTTTTCAGAGTAAAAAATACTTGCATGACGAAGGATGCACTCTTTTAGTGGAGGGGCAGATGGATTTTCTGGCAGCTTGGCAGGCGGGAATTAAAAATGTTGTTGCTACCTCTGGTACAGCCCTGACTGATTCTCATCTGAATTTATTGAAGAGATACAATAAGAACCTTGTCCTAGGATTTGATATGGATGAAGCAGGTGAGAAGGCAGCAGAAAGGAGTATTGATTTAGCCTTAGCTAAAGATATGGAAGTAAAAATTCTTCTTCTCCCCCAAGAAAAAGATTTAGCTGATTATCTTTTGAAAAAGGAAAATCACGAAAAATTAAAAAAACTTATCGGACAGGCAGAACCAGTAATGGAGTTTTATTTTTCTCGGGCAAAAGAGCAGGGGGATAAAAATACTATCAGTGGCAAAAAGAATATTGCTTCTTACTTCTTGCCTCGGATTAAAAAACTATCAAATGCTCTGGAAAGGTCTTTTTGGATAGAAAAAATGTCTCATTACCTAGAACTTCCTGCCCGGGCCTTGGAAGACGAATTGAACAATTTGACTCTAGAGAGCCATAATCAATTGGATGAAAATGATAGCCTAAAAGCAATGCCTTCCGTTCAGTCTCGGATTGATATCCTGGTGGAAAAAATTCTTGCACTGCTGGTAACGCATTTTTCCCTTAAAGAACTAGCCTTACCTTATGAGCCTTATTTTCCTGATTCTCAGCAACAAATATTTCAGCTAATTAAATCTTCCCATGACAAAAGTTCTTTTTTGAAAGAAAATATTTCTCAATTAGAAATAGATGAATCTTTAGTCGATCAAATTAATCAACTTGCTTTACGCGGTGATTACGAGTCAGAAATGCTTGAGCAGTATCAAGTTTCAGTGGAAGAGGAGTTGAAAAATGAATTGAAAGAATTAAAAACTGAAGCAGTAAAGGGGAAGTTAAAAAACTTAGGTAGTGATATTACGGAAGCAGAAAAAAATGGAGATCGTAATAAAATTAAGAAGCTTATGAAACAATTCGATCAATTATCAAAAAAATTAATATCTTAACTTATGAAGAAAACAAAAAAGGCTCTTAAAACAAAAAAAGTGAAAAAGGTGAAGAATACAAAGAAAATAAAGAGAACAAAGCCAGTACACAAGGTTAGGAAAGTGAAGAAAGTGAAGAAGATAAAGAAGGTAAAGAAAGTGAAGAAAGCGAAGAAAGTGAAGAAGGGGAAGGTGAAAAAAGTTGCTAGGAAATCTAGCAAGGTCAATCAGACTCAAGGTAAAATAGACGCTTTGATAAAAAGGGGAAAATCACGGGGATTTATTACCCAGAATGAAGTTTTAAAATATTTTTCTCGTATTGAAACAAACCTTGATCTTTTAGAGCATATTTATGATTCTTTAGCAGATAATAATATTGAGGTAGTAGAAAGTGGAGATTTTCTCTTGTCTCAACCAGAAATTTCTTCTCGGGAATTAGATGATGCCCTGGACCTTGATAAAATTCCAAAGACCCCTGATAATATTCCGGCTTACTTAAGAGGAATTGGTAAAGTAGCTCTTTTAACAACAGAAGAAGAAAGAGCATTAGCCAAAGAAGTAGAAGCAGGGGATGAACAGGCTCGCCAAAAAATGATTGAGGCCAATTTACGATTAGTGGTTTCTATTGCCAAACGCTACATTGGACGCAGTCGTCGTCTTGGTCTTCTGGATTTAATCCAGGAAGGTAATATTGGGCTTTCTAAAGCGGTGGATAAGTTTGATTATAAAAGAGGATTTAAGTTTTCTACTTATGCTACCTGGTGGATTAGACAGGCTATTACCAGAGCCCTGGCTGATCAGGGAAGAACTATCCGTATTCCTGTTCATATGGTGGAGAATTTAACCAAGTATTTAAAAGCCCGGCGCCTATTATCCCAAAGCTTAGGGAGAGATCCGCTGCCCGAAGAGATTGCCAATGAAATGGAAAAACCTGTTTCAGAAATTCTTTATTTAATAGAAATTGCTCAGGATACCGCTTCTCTTAATCAGCCAGTAGGAAGCGAAGATGGCGGCACTGAGCTAGGTGATTTTATTCCCGATCAACAAACTCCCAGTCCTTCCGCTTCCGCTACCCTGGAATTATTAAAAGAACAGATTAAGTCTATTCTTATGGAGTTGACTGAGAGAGAAAGAGAAATTATCAATATGAGATTTGGTTTGAATACCGGAATTACTCATACCCTGGAGGAAGTGGGAAAAGTTTTTGGAGTGACAAGGGAAAGAATTAGGCAGATTGAAGCTAAAACTTTGGAGAAAATGAAAGATCATCAGGAGGCCGATAAGCTAAGAGAGTTTCTGAAATGAAAGTGCAGTCAATAATACGTTCACTGAAGAGAAATGCTATTTTAAGAAAGATATTAGCATTTTTAGCAATTATCCGTTATGGCAATCCTGCCCGTTCGTTTCAGTTAATTGCCATTACTGGGACAGTAGGAAAAACAACTACTGCTTTTATGATTAAAAATATTCTGGAAGCAGTCCCAATAAAAACAGGTTTAATCAGTACGGCAGGATATTTTGTAGGGGCAGAAGAAATTCCTCTTCCTGATCCTTGGTTTCAGAAACTGCGTCGTCGTTTACTTCATAAAACTATCTCTCCCTCTACTACTCCTGATCCTTTCATTCTGCACAGTTTGCTTCGAACAATGAAAAAAAAGGGGGCAAAAGTGGTAGTGATGGAAGTTTCTTCCTTTGGATTGATGTACTGGCGCATCTATAGATTGAATTTCCAGGTAGCTGTTCTTACTAATATTTCCTTTAACCATCATCTGGCTATTCACGGAGGAATGACTAATTATGTTAATTGCAAAAAACGCTTGTTTTCATCACTGCCTTCTTCCGCTTTAGCAGTGCTTCCTAAGGAAAGTGAATATTTTTCTCAGTTTGTCGATGCTACCAAAGCTTCAGTTTTAAGTTATGGGCTGAACTCAGATGCTGATATTTGGGCCCAAGAGGAAAGCACTTCCCAGCAGGGGAGCAAAGTAATCGTGCATAAAAATACTGGGTCTTTTTCCTTGGATCTTGCTCTTCCTGCCCGTTTTAATATCTTGAATGCCTTAGCGGCCATTAGTGCATTGAATAAATTTTCTTTCTCATCTTCTGTTATTCAGAAGGGATTAGGAGAGATGCCCCACATCCCTGGCCGATGGGAAATTATTAGCAGCAATCAACCTTTTATCATTGTTGTTGATAAAGCTAATACCCCTGCTGCTTTTCAAGGGATAATTGATTTTGTCCGCCGGGGTGATTTTAGAAAAACAATTGCTGTCTATGGGAATTTTGGAGAAAGCCAAATGGAAGAACGAAATAAATTAGCGGAATTAGCTCTGAATTTTTTTGATTTTACCGTTATTACTGAAGACGATCCCCAGAAAGAAGACCCCCAAAAGGGAATACAAGATTTTCTAAATTTTGCATCCCAGAATGATTTTGATTCTCGAACATATGAAGCAGTTCCTCAAAGAAGAGAAGCCATTAAAAAGGCTGTCCAAATGGCAAAAGCAGGTGATATAATATTAATATTAGGAAGAGGCAATGAAAAAGTGATGAATTATGGGAATAGAGTTGTTCCCTTTGATGATCGGGAAGTGGTAAAAGAAATATTAAAAGAAGAGGGATATCTTTAGTACAAATTTTAATTTTAAAATTAATGTCAGATATGCGTTCTGAAGAGTTGAGGAAAATATTTTTAGATTTTTTCCAGAAGAAAGGACATCAAATTATCCCTTCCTCTTCTTTGATTCCTGTAAATGATTCCTCGGTTTTGTTTACTACAGCTGGGATGCAGCAATTCAAACCCTACTATTTAGGGCAGAAAGACTCTCAAAAGGACAAACATTTGGAATCAGGGAAACCCTTGGGGGGAAATAATGTTGCTAGCTGCCAAAAGTGTTTTCGCACGACAGACATAGAACAGGTGGGTGACATTAGTCATTTAACGTTTTTTGAAATGCTGGGGAACTTTTCCTTTGGTGAATATTTTAAAAAAGAGGCCATTAATTATGCCTGGGAATTTATTCATGAAGTTTTGAATGTTCAACCCAATAGGATCAAAATTAGTGTTTTTGCTGGTGATCAGGAAGTTCCTTTTGATAAGGAGTCTTCTCAGGCTTGGGAACAATTAGGTCTGGGGAAACAAGTTAGTCTGGGGAGCCGGAAAGATAATTTTTGGGGGCCTACGGGACAAGAAGGACCTTGTGGCCCGACAACGGAAATCTATATTGACGGGATAGAGGTATGGAATTTGGTTTTCAATGAATATTACCAGCAGGCTGATAAAAAATTAAAACATCTTTCTCTTCATGGAGTGGATACCGGAATGGGTTTGGAGCGTTTATGTCTGGTAATGCAATATCCGGAAGATAACACCAAGACTATTTTTGATACTGATTTATTCCAACAATTAATGGAGTATCTTTATCAGCAGGGGGAAAGCAAGGTTGGTAAAGATACCTATCGCATTATAGCGGATCACTTACGGGCGGTAACATTTCTTGCTGCTGGTGGTGTTGTTCCTTCCAATTTAGATCAGGGTTATGTTTTACGCCGTCTCATTAGAAGAATAATGCGTTTGGGCAGAATGGCTCAATTGCAGTCAGGTTGGTTAGAGCCGGCTCTAATGATTATTAAGAATAAATATGGAGCTTTTTATCCGGAAGTAAATGAAAAAGAGAAGATCCAGAAAGTAATTGAGATTGAAGAGGAAAAATTCCAAAAAACATTGGCTAAGGGACTCAAGATGTGGGAAAAATTAGCCGCTCAATTAAAAAAGCAGAAAGAGAAAGTGGTATCAGGGGATGTTGTTTTTTCTTTATATGAAAGCTACGGTTTTCCCCTGGAACTTATTGAAGAAATGGCACAAGGAGATGGTTTAGTCGTGGACAGAAAAGGTTTTGAAGAAATGTTTCAACAGCATCGTTTTGTTTCCCAAGCAGGAAAAGAAAAGAAATTTGGGGGACATGGGTTAAATGACAAGCAAGAATCAATAGAGGGAAGGCAGATTACGAAACTACATACAGCCACTCATCTTTTACTGGCTGCCTTAAGGAATATTATTGATTCCAATATTATTCAAAAAGGATCCGACATCACTGCCGAAAGATTACGATTTGATTTTTCTTTCCCTCGTAAATTAACAACAGAAGAGATAAAGACGATAGAGAATTGGGTTAATAGCCGCATCAAGGAAAATCTTACCATTATTCATGAGGAAACCAGTTATCAGGAGGCCCTGGCTAAAGGGGCTCTAGGGTCTTTTAAAAATCGTTATCCGGAGAAGGTAACTGTATATACAATTTTGTCTCAAGATGATAAAATTCCCTGTTCTCAGGAAATTTGTGCCGGCCCTCATGTAGGAAATACTGGGGCAATAGGTCATTTTCGAATTTTGAAAGAAGAAGCTATCTCCCAGGGGGTGAGAAGAATAAGGGCTGCAGTGGAATAAGGGTATTGGTATTTCTATACTTTCTTGATATACTATCAGTGATGTATTCATTTAATATATTTAATTAGAGATAATATTAAAATGTCTTCCAAAAGAAAAGTTGTTGATATTTATCCTCCTCATGCTCTTCCCCCAGAAGAGCAATCCCAAGATTTTCCTAAAGAAAAACAGTCTCAAGACGTTCTTATTCATGTGGCCAGTTTTCGAGCAGAACAAAGGGAATATTATCCAGAAACAGAAACGATACCTCAGAAAAAAGAGAAGAAGATTATATCTCCAGCACCAGCAAAAAGGGTATCGTCCCAATCTAAAAAATGGTTGCGCTTGGGAGCAGCTGTTGTCATAGCGGGGATTGTCTACTATCTGGCCTTTTTTGCTTTTGTAAAAGCAGATGTTTCGGTAGTGACAAAGAAAATGACATTACCGTTCTCAGGAGTGGTATTAGCTGACAGGAATATAGACGAGATTAAATATACCCAGGACGTTATTCCGGCTAATCTTTTTGTTTTCCAGGAAAGTGCTGAGGATAATTTTATTAGTACTGGTAAGGGGAAAGACGAGAATAAGGCTGAAGGGGTTATCACTATTTACAACAATTATTCTACTTCTCCCCAGATACTGGTAGCAACCACCCGTTTTGAAACACCTGATCATAAAATTTTTCATTTAGATTCTCGTATTGTTATTCCTGCCGCGAGCAAAAGTAATGGGAAATTAGTTCCTTCTTCTATTGATGCAAAAGTAACTGCCGATCAAGCTGGACCCGATTACAATATTAAAGCGTGCCAGTTACCAGATTGTCAGTTTTCTATTCCTGGGTTTGAAGGCAGTGATAAGTTTAAGAGCTTTTATGGAATTTCCAAAAATCCAATGGCAGGAGGAAGTGTTAGTGCTATACCCATGATTACTTCAGAGGATTCTAAAATAGCGGAGACAGCTATTATTGAAAAATTAATGAAGGTTGTCACTGAGGACATTGAGAATAAAGTTCCGGATGGTCTGACGGTTTTAGATGGATCTAGAAGCAGTATTAACATTACCAAGATAACAAGTGACGCTTCTGTTGGGGATATCAGAAAGACCTTTACCGTAAAAGGGGTAGGGGAGGTTAAGATTGTTGCCTTTAAAGACAGCGATCTCAATGATTATATCCAAAACAAGTTAGAGGAAGCAAAGGAAGAAAACTATGAATATTATGGACCAGCCCAGATAGAATTTCAGGAGGTGAAGCCTGATTTTGGCAAGGGGACCTTAAGGCTGGTTTTTAAAGCCCAGCAACAACTGCGTTTTCATCTGGATTCAGACCTTATTAAAGATCAGGTTCTAGGGCAGAAAACCGATCAACTGGATAGTATTTTCCAGGCATTACCTGGTGTGGAAACGGTTAATGTCAAGATCCATCCGTTTTGGGTCAAAAAAATTCCTTCTTCTTCCTCTCGGGTAAACCTTTCTATTGACTAATGACGGTTTCTTTGCTAACATAACAGCACTTATGGGACGAAAGGAAGCAGT
>CAZYGB010000002.1:0-21436 GCA_964647525.1 uncultured Candidatus Saccharibacteria bacterium
AATGTTTTTCCCAAGCTATTCTCATTATCAAGTTCTCCATTTACAATACTTATCCCCTTCCTAAATGAGATGGAAGACTCTCTATTAAAAACACCGGTATCACTTTTAGAAATTAAATAGTACTTATCACCATTTTCATCTATTTCGATCCCCCATCCTTCAACAGGTGCTTCAGTAGAACCAAAGGATAACATTGATAAAGATTGTGCTCTTTTAAGATCTGCCATTAGTTGTTCTGTTGCCCTGCGTAAATTATTGATAGATTGCCCCGCACGAGAATAGCTTATAACCATCGTTGTCAGTAAGGTAATAATGGAAATCGTTACCAGCATTTCAATTAAAGTAAAGGCCCTGCTTTTAGCCCTGTGATTCTTAGAAATTTGTAGAAATTTATTAGAATTCATTTTTGCTATATTCCTATATCAATGATAGATATGCTTTTATTATTATATCACCAAAAAGCATCACTGTCAGGGCACCCAAGGTAAGGAAGGGAGCAAAAGGAATATAGCTATGAAATGTCTTCTTTTTCAGAGCAATCAAAATCAAAGAGATAAACCCCCCGCTAAGAAAAGCAATAATTAAAGCTATTAGGGCTTCTGGCCAACCAAGAATCATCCCTAAAAAGAGAGCTAAAATAGCATCCCCCCAACCCATTGCTTTCTCGTGAGTAAGAAAGGCAAGAAGAGAAATGACTCCAGCAAAAAAAATAGTTCCCAGGAAAAAAGAATGGAAAAAGGAATAATATCCAAAAAGATAATTCTGGGAACCAAGAAAATGATTCAGGGAAGGAAGAAAAGAGAAATTAAATGAAGAAAGTTTTAATATAACACCTTCTGATATTTTCCAAATAAATGCCAGAATAATAGCCGGAAATAATATCTCATTGAGAATAAGATATTTCTTCAAATCATAAACAGAAACAGCAATCAAAACACTAAGCCAGTAAAAGAGAAGTCCAATATTAATAACCACTAAGACTTTCTCTAATAACAAGAGATGGTTGAAACTAGAAAAAAAAGCAAGTCTTTCCAAATACCAAAGCAGAGAAACAAAGATTAAAGCTGTCCCTCCCTCTACTAGAGGGTATTGTAAAGATAATTTATGATGGCAAGAGGAACAATGTCCCCGTAAAAAGATAAAACTAAAAATAGGAACAAGTTCCCACCAAGATAGAGTTTTTCCGCAGTAAGGACAATGAGAATGCCCTTTTAGGGCAGACTCTTCCGAATCGGCCCGGTTAATTACCACATTTAAAAAGCTCCCCACTATTGTCCCAAAAACAAAAGCACCTAAGTAATACCAAAACATTAATTAAAAGAAAGGCTAGGGTCTAATACAATACACTGGATCTGTACAATCAACACTGTAAAGAGAACTATCATCAATATCATCATCAAGAGCAATATTTTCACTTTCCTCTAATGTAGCCCCCAAGACATAGTCTGTGGGAACACCACTAGGATCATTATTCCCATAAATATAATGTTGATCACTTAGAGGATCATCAGGAACTCTATTTACCCCAACATCAGCACCAATAAGCTCAGTGGTAAGAGCCGCCCAAGTAATTGCTACTGGATATTGGCCTTCTGTAGAGAAAAATAATTCCAAGCCATTCTGAACATTATGTAAATCGCCAATACGCTTAGCATCACGTGTTTTTACTCTTGCTCCTCCCATTCCCACTAAGATCATTGCCGCTAAAACAGCAATAATAGTGACAACGATGAGCATTTCGATGAGGGTAAACCCTCGAGTAGACTTTAAATGTTTCATATTTTTTATTTTTTATTTATATTTTATATATATATATATATTACACCCCCTGGGCTAATTGATAAATTGGCAATAGAACAGCTGCCACTAAAAAGGCAACAAAGATACCAATAATTATAATCAGAACCGGTTGCAATAAGTTGATCATGGTATTAAAAGCCCGGTCAATATCCTTCTGATAATAACTGGATACCTTTCTTAAGATGGTGTCCAATCGACCAGTTCCTTCCCCTACTGCTACCATCTGGGAAACCAGGGGAGGGAAATATTTATAATGCTGTTTCATGACATCACTGAGACTTCTCCCTTCTTTAATCTCTTGAGCAACTTCCTTTCCTATTGTTTGATAAACATAATTTCCGGTGGCTCCTCCTGCTATTTCCAAGGCGGTAACTATGGGAATGCCTCCTCGCATTAAAGTCCCGGCTGTTTCACAAAAACGAGCAATATATATTTTACGATAAATATCCCCAATTACCGGGATTCCTAATGTATATATTCCGGCCATTCTTTTCCCCTCAGCTGAATGAAAATAGTTCATTACCACCCAGGCTAGACCAAACAAAACTACTGCCAATATGATTCCCCAATGGGTCAGAAATCCCCCTACAAAAATCAGAATCCTGGTCCCTATGGGAGGGGTTTGGCCAAATTCTTCAAAAATATCTACCATTTGAGGAGCCAGCATAGTAGTAATAACTGTTCCAATCACAATAAAAGCAACAAAAAGAAATACTGGATATGTTGCTCCCGCTTTTGCTTTACTGGTAAGATCATTTTCGTGCTCGGCATAATCAGCCAGATATACCAATACTTCCTGCAACCGTCCTGAAATTTCTCCTGATTTTATCATCTGGCTGTAAAACTCGCCAAATATATTACCTCTCTTTTCTATTGCTTGAGACAGAGGCAATCCGGCATCTAAATCTGCCATTAATCCGAAAACTAGATCTTTAATAGCCGGAGAAGCAGCCTGTAGGTAAAGTGTTTTTAAAGCATCAGTTAGGGGAACCTGGCTTTCTAAGAGAATAGCAAACTGACGTAAGAAAATAGCCAAATCCTTTCGGGAAATTCTAGTCTTCTTGCCAAAAATATTATCAAAAAAGGAACCTTTACTCTCTGGGCTAATATTCATTACTATCAAGCCATAGCCCTGAAGCAGTTTTACTGCCATATCTAAAGAGCGAGCTTCTACTGTTCCCGCTTTAATTTTCCCATTTTGGTTCTTGGCCCGATAGACAAACTTCATATTAATCTAATTTTATCCTATTAGCTGCCTTAATTCTGCTGGATCAAGAGAATAATTTTCTGCTGATTCCAAAGAAATTTCTCTTTTCCGAACTAGATCTACCAAAGAACGATTAAGCGATACCATTCCTTCCTGGCTACTGGTATCGATTACTAAATTAATCTGGTAACTCTTCTTCTCCCTAATCAGGTTCTTCACGGCGGAATTGGCAAACATGATTTCACAAGCCGGAATTCTTCCCCCGGAAATGCGAGGAATTAATCTTTCGGAAACAATGCCAATAAGGGTAGAGGATAGTTGAGAACGAATCTGATTCTGTTGGGAAGCAGGAAAACTATCTATAATCCGATCAATTGTCTGACTGGCGGAGTTGGTATGAAGAGTAGAGAGAACCAGATGTCCCGTTTCAGCAGCAGTAAGAGCAATAGCAGTTGATTCCGGGTCACGCATTTCTCCAATCATGATGACATCGGGATCTTGACGAAGAGCAGAACGCAAGCCCCGAGGAAAATTCAAAGTATCACTGCCTACTTCTCTCTGATTAACCAAGGCCCTGTCTTGAGAAAATACATACTCTATAGGATCCTCAATGGTAATTATATGATCCATTCGCTTATGATTTATTTCATCCACCAAGGCAGCCAAGGTAGTGGTTTTACCCTGACCGGCTGGTCCCACTATTAAGAAAAATCCCTGCTGATGCTGCAGAAAACGATGTAAAACGGTAGGAAGATTTAACTCTTCCACAGTCCTAATATGAGTAGGAATTAAACGTAAGGCGGCTGATAGATACCCCCTTTGAAAATATACATTAACCCGAAAACGAATCTTGTCTTCATAGGCAAAAGCAAAATCAATTTCCTTATCGGAAATTAACTTTTCCTGCTGTTCCGAATCAATCAAAGCGCTAATTAATCCCGCAGTAAGCTCCGGTGTCAGAATAGGTTCGTTAGAAACAGGAATCAAATTACCATCAATTCTGACTGTGGGATGTTTCCCCACGCTAAGATGTAAGTCGGATGCTCCCTGCTGGGCGGCCAGAATCATTAATTCTGCTAATTTGTTTTGATAATCAATAGCCATAAAATAAATATTAATATTCTGTATTTAGTATATCATTTTTTTCTGTCAAGCAAAACCCCGTCTTAACAAAATCAAGACGAGGGTCATTATCCATTCTCTATGCATAAAACTATATTTACTTAACTAAAACCCCTCTTAAAAAGCCAGATAATTTAGGAATAATCTCTCTCCACCAAGGAAGAGGAGCAACTTTCACATCAATACTAGTAATTCCGGCTATCATTCCTAGATCACCATCACAATTAATAATGTATCGATACTTCCCACTTTGAGAAGGAATAATCTCTCTACTCCCCATATTAGGAATAGAACCCGTCCAATTACCACAACTATCAGAAGCATCTTGCTCAGAATCTATATTAATACAAGAAGCTTCACAATTAATACAATTTATTGTAGACCAATTAAGCAGAAATGAATATCCTAAGAAGCGGGCTAAATAATCAGATTCAAGAATAATATTGCAAGAAGAAGGAAAGATAGTAGTAGGAGGAGTAGTGGTGGTGGTAATAATAGTAGTAGTGGTAGTGGTGGAAACAGTAATAGTAGTAGTGGACATTCGTTCTTTTGTTACAGTTACCGTATCGCTACAATCATCGTGAGTACTATCACCAATACAATTTACTGTGTAAGTAACAGACCTTTGATTTTGAACAAATGTCCCAGTACCTATACAGCTATCTATTCCTATTTCATCTCTAGTGCCAATAGTTGTCCGGTTTTGCCCGCTGGGAATAGGGTTGGGATTAGCTGTTGCCGTTACAGAACAGGCGGGATAATCACTACAAGCACGGTCTCCACAGGAAGGAGAATTACAAGGAAAGCCCACACTGCATACCGAACAGTACTTGGGTTGAGTCTGGCAGATATCACCAGAAGTGCAACAACAAACATCTATATTACAACTCCTATCTGAATTACAATTATCATTAAACTCCTTTGATATGTACACCTTATCACAAGTAGCAGCTCCACAATTACCATTAGCACAACAGTATCCTCCTTGGCACATATTTATCCAGTGATAACACCGAGTGACATCACCTCCATCCAAAGTACTCCTTACACAGTCCCCTGTGTCTTGAGCACCTTTACTAATTGAAAAAACTCCGCATTTTGGAGTAGGGTCACACGTGGCTCCTCCTCCCCCATCGTAATTACATTCCCAGTCAAAGTATTGATCACATTCATAATTAGCATCAAAACAGTTTGGCGTATCAGAAATAAAAGCAGCAACCTCTACACATCTACATTGATTGAACTCCCATCGGCAACTACCATAAGTTACTTTAGCAAGAGCAATATTGGAACCCCAAGAAAATATCCCTCCGAACAGAAGAGAAACAAGTAAAACACAGAACACAATTTTACGACTCTTGTTTTTTGATTGTATAAAAAGCATAAATGATATAATACCCAAATTAATACTTTTGTTAATTACTAACAACGGGTAAGGCAAAATGAACGATAGGATGTATTTCAGTAAAATAGCTTACTAAGTCACTTACTTTTAGTGGCTGGGGAAAAATTAAAGAATAGAAATTCAATGACAGTACAAAATTATTTATTCCCTTTTTAGGAACTCCAGTAAAAGAAAATATTTTCGCTTCCTGTTTTTTATCTGAGCAGATATATATTGTTTGGCCATCACTATATGTTTTATATAGGTATTCTTGCTTAAGATAAAAATCAGATAAGTTATTATATTCCCGAATAGCAACACAGAAATCATTATCATCAGTAATAAATTTATCCATATTCGCGATTATGACAAAACGTTGATCAGAACGGAGGGGATTATTTATATAGTCCTCAGGAGAAATTAATAACACTTCTTTGTCTGGATTCTCCACACAATAAGAAACTGAACGATTAAAAATTGCTGCCAATTGTACGCATTTATCAATAATTACCTCTTCTTTTTGAAGAACAGAGTTCTTTCTAGGATTTAGCTTTAGCAGTATGCTTATTACCAACATAATCAGCACTGCGATAAGAAAAAGAAAAATAAGTAAACGAAATTCTTTTTTAATCATCTTTGTTTATTCATTACATATTTTATTATATCACAAAACATTACCAAAGAAAAAAGGTGGATAAGAATGAAAGTAAAACCCCGTCTCAATAAAATCAAGACGGGGTCATTACTTGTACGTTCTGCACTCAAAACTGTATGTCTTCGTCTATTTAATTAAAGATCCCCGCAAAAATCCCGTTAGTGTGGGAATAATCTCTCTCCACCAAGGAAGAGGAGCAATCTTCACGGGATCTGTAGTGAAATCACCGTCATAACTAGAATCACCACTTAAAGAATCACAGTGGATAGAATAAGTATATTTGCCACTATATTTAGGATCAATATTAATGCTACCCTGAAGACTAGTTAAAGTCCATGCTTCATCTAATCCACAGTCAGGATAAGCCTCTTGACCATAGTTATCGCTTCCAATATTCGCATCGTTACAAGAAAGAATACAAGTATTAGTATCACAATTATCTTCATTAATATCCCAAGTAACGGTAATAGGATAACCCAAGAAACGAGACATGGGAGTAACTTCTAGGGAAGTAACACAAAAATCAAAAGTAAGGGTAGAAACACCTTGAACCGCAGCGGTGACCGTATTACTAGTTGCTGTCGCTCCTGTTTTTTTAATAACTACGTACACATCATTAAAAGTATCCGGCTGAGACCATTGATACACAATGGAGCCAGAATTTACCGCTCCTTTAGCAGAAGATGGAATTAGCCAAGAGAAGAAAGAAGAAAGAACAGAAGAGAAATAATCACTTTGAAGAAAGGCTCCTCCCATAGGCAAACATTTATGAAAATGCCCATCTGACATAGGATTAGTCATATGGCAATGCCCCCCGGAAGCATCGGGGTCTTCAATATACCAATCCCAACCATAATCACTAGCACTCCCACTGGAAGGAGTAGCTTCTAGAGTAACTTCTTCTCCGGGATCAACTACAACAGTTCCTGTTTGACCATTAGCAGTAAGAACTACGGATAAAGTCTCTCCCGCTTTTTCTTTTATTACTTTAACTGAACGAGTTATAGTCCCCCCATCAAGACACCCGCACGTACCTGTATAAATATGAGAATCTTCATTTTGGGTAAAAGTCCTACATGCGAAGAATATATAACCCCGTTCGACAGAAGTACTTCTATCATCAATAGTACAACTATTCATAAACAATTTATTACCATATAAGCAAACTTTCGTCCGATTTTCTCCAATAGGAATAGGGTTAGGTATAGCAGAAATCAATAAAGCACAAGTCAATGGCTTTGTAGTTCTTGTTGTAGTGGTAGTATCAGTATCACAATCTGATGCTGATTGACAGTCACTATTCCCCCACGTATGTATCACCCTACATTGCCACGTACCATTATTATTGTAACATTCATTATGAGGATTTGAGCCAGGAGGACATTTGCCATCACAATTAGAAGTTGTATAAGTTTTACCGGTATAACCTACTTCTGCTGTTACACAACTATCACTGGAATCGCATTTATATACTGTCTTGCATTTATTATCACAATTAGAAGTTGTATAAGTTTTACCGGCGGTATAACCTACTTCTGCTGTTACACATTGTTCATTATTATTGCATTTATATTTACAAGATTCAGGAGGAGGTACATATACTTTATCACTACAATCACTATGATTAGCGACACCAATACAATAAACAGTATAAGTTGCTTGAGAAGTTTGGGTAAATGAACCAGTACCAGTACAAGAAGTATAATCAGAGCCGTCAGCTGAAATAGTAGTTTTATTCTGGCCACAAGGAATAGGATTAGGAGAGGCTGAAGCAGTTACTGAACAAGGAGGACAAGTAGGACAAGTACCCTTACAACAAGCTACTGTTCCATCTTTTCGGGTGCAACATGGTGCTGTTGCTGGACAATCCATTACTAATGCTTCTTGATAAACAGATGCCTTGGTATAACAATAACAATAAGTAGAAGAATTAGCATCACAGCCCCGATCGGTATACAGTCTTTTATAATAAACATCATCATTTTTACAATAATACTCACTCCAAGAACTATAAGATGGCTGACCGCAGTTCATATAGGGTAGCCATTCATAAACATAGGCAAGAGAACCATTATTACAGTAATAGTGCTTAGCCTTTTTTTCATAATATTGACCATTGCACTGACAATCATTCGTCCATTCATCCAGAGGACAACAAGTATCCCCATTAGTACCAGTTTCTTTCCTGTCTTGATTGTAATTTATCGGATTTGCGCAAGTACCATATGTACTATTATCACTCCTCCTCTCGCACCAACTTACTTGAGTACAATCCTTATTATTACTACACCTACTACAACTTAAAAGGCACCTTGTCTTATTAACAATTACTGTATCACTACAATTACTGTGAGTGCTATTACCAGTACAATTTACAGTATAAGTATGAGAATCAGAGGTTTGAGTAAAGGTTCCTGTTCCTGTACAAGAAGTGTATCCTGAACCGGTTTTGCCAATAATAACTTGGCTCTGCCCCAGAGGAATAGGGTTGGGAGAGGCAGAAGCAGTTACAGAACAGCTAGGCTTAGTCTCTGAGACACACCGATTCAACCCCCCTACATTAGAACAAACTTCCCCGGGTTCGCACAAATTAGTACAGGTTGAGTCAAAAACTTCTGATCTTTGATTGCTATAATTACCATCACACCAACCATCAGGATCACACCAGCTCACTTTTATACATTCATTATTATTACTACATCGGTTACACCATTCTCCACATCTTCTACAATCATTTAATATGCGTTGGTAGGCATCATCTTTATCTGCCTGTGAAGAATATACTTCATAAAACCGATTTGGATTACCTTCACAATATCCAGCGTAACATCCTGACTCTTCACCAGAATAATAATCAGGAGGGCACTTAACATCCGCCCCGATCCCCGGACCATGATCTACAACACGACAAGCAGTACCACAAGTAGCGCTAGCAAGAACAAAATTTGATGAGATCAAACTGAAAAAAACAACAAAAACAGTTACAAGAAGCAGATTAATTTTGAATCGTTGAGTTTTATAGTGATTATACATATTTTTATACTTTTATGATTTTTATAGGATAATTTTCTATTTTATTTCTACAAATTCTGAATAAAGAGTGGTATAAGAAACATTGTCCGCATTAGGCAAAAGAATCGCTAAACCAAAAGGCTGGTCTTGAGTATTTTTAGGAATAGTCCCCATAACACTAATTGGTTTTAAATGTTGAATATTCATCTCCTGGCAAGCAAGAGCTGTTTTATTGAGAATTTTCGGAGATTGAAAAATATTAGGTAATAAAACTAAAGAAGATTCTTTATAATAAGGCCCATAAGAAACACAAAATTCAACTTTATCTTGAGATAAAATTATTTTTTCTTGTAAGTCAAGATTAAGATTTTTTGAATCAAAATACTCTTGGGTAAAGAATTTTGGAGCATCAACAATTTCAATAATAAAATCACCTGGATAGATATCAATCTTATTGGCAGGCATTAGTTGTACCTTTCCCTTCTCCAATTTACAAAAAATTTGATGAGGAATAACAATTTGGCTATCTTCCATTATCTGAGACTCTCCTAAATAAATACGACAATCTTTATAATAGTTGTTAATTACTTCTGGAGATAAAACAGGTATTTTCTTCCCTTTTTCAACATAAAATCTCAACCCAAAAATTAACAAACCAATAATTAACAAACCTCCTATCCAGAAAATAATTTTATTTGTTCTTTGAGACATATTTTTAAAAATTTAAATTTTTAGCTTTTCTAATTCTAATGTCCAACTCTTTTCTACTCCTGTAGTTATTATACCTCTTTTTTCCTGTCAAGCAAAGGTAGATAACTAGAAAATGTAGAATCATGAACAAGGAATGGGCTTTCGCTTCTACAGGAATTACCACTTTTTTCTTTCTGTTTAACAAAAACTATTTAAAAGATGAATCGAAATATTTTTAAAATTAAGCTCAGCTTGTTGATTTCTATAAACAAGCTGAGCTTCTAACTGATTCATTAAGGATTTGTGGAAATAGGTTCTAAAATATTTCCTATAACTGTGTTGGGATTAAGATTCTGAACTTGGGTCTCTTGAAGATCGACATCAGAAGCAATAACCAAAAGAAAACACAACAGCACAAATAGTATTATTATTATCCCCTTTTTCATAATCCTCACCTCCTCCTAGTAAGATTTGGTCCGGTTTGTTGTTATCAAGGTACTAAAACTTTTGCCGGACGATTGTATTATATCATATAATACAATTTTGTCAAATAAAAACCGGCCCACTCTAGCCCAAAGCAAAACATAAAGATGATTCAAAAGAACAATCATTATCAACTAAAACAGTTATTAAGAATAAGATAAAATCAAAGAGACAAGTATTTTAGAGAAGAAAGAAAATATGTTAGTCATCTTGATTAAAGGTAAATGAAAAAGCAAATTCTTTTTTTGGGGCTAAGGTATTAAAAACAAAAAAAAAGAGGGGACATCTACCTAATGATTAAACAATTGGAAAAGATATGGGGAAATACAAAAATCCACTTTATCTATTGAAAATCAATCATTCTTAGGCAACATTATTATCCGTCGAAAATCATCAGGTGTTAAATAAGTATCAACAGCATTTTCAATATCTTTAATAGTTATTGAGTTCGTTTCTTTAATGAATTCTTGATATCCCACTGGTTTCCCTTGATAAATAACATCCTGAGCGGCTTTCAGAATAATAGAATCTGGATTCTCAAAAGATAAAAGTAAACTACCAATAACTCTTTGTTTTGTCTTATTTAATAGTTGAACAGAGTTTTTATTATCTTTTATGACTTTTAAGATTAAAGAGATTACTTCCTTATAAGATTCCGGTTTGGTAACCACCTGGATCCCAAATAAACCAATGGAGTGTTTTGACATAAAAGTAGACAAATTGTAACACAACCCTCGTTTTTCCCTGATTTCTTGAAAAAGAGGAGATGTTACCCCCCAACCAATCATTTCAGAAAAAAGCCTCAATGCTTTACTACTTTTTTCTTGAGGACTACCAATTAGTGCTAATAATTCCACGTGGGCTTGTTGAATATTATGATAAAACTTTAATTCTCTTTTTTTGTTATCTGCCAATTGTATTTGAGGCCTTGTATTAGGTAGCTGTTTCTTACCAGCAATAAAATATTTTTCTATAAATGTTCTTGCTTTATCTGGCTTGAGATTTCCAATTAAAAGGATAGTAAAATTATCGGGATAGTAATATCTAGAAGCAAAATTTAAAAAATCTGTCCGAGTCAGTTTTTGCAAAAATTCTTCTAGGCCTAAAACCTCTCTTCCTAAGGGATGAGAGCCAAAAATAAAACTTCTTCCCATGTGTAATATAATATGAAAAGCACTATCTTGTTTTTGTCTCATTTCTTCCGAAATAACTTGTATTTCTCTAGAAATTGAATTTTCGGGAATAAGATATGAATTTACTATTTCAGCAAGTACCTCTATTAATCGTTCGGCGTATAAAGCAGGTATTTTCCCATTATATATTGTTTTTTCATAATCAGTGCTTGCTTGCTTGTACCCCCCTGCTTCTTCAATGTAACCACTTAAGAGCTGGGCTGAAGGAAATTTCTTTGTGCCCCTAAGCACCATATGTTCTAAAGCATGTGCCAAACCAGCTTCTTGGGGCAAAATCTCATCCACTGTTCCTACTTTAACAACTACGGCAGCCGATACAGAATTCAAATAAGGCAAATACAATAAATAAGCCGGAATATTGGTTTTATTTGGTACTTTTTTAAAACTAAATTTTTCCATTATTTTGTATAATTATAATAATAACACTAAACAGAATTAACGAAAAACTTAAAAAACAAAAAGAGGAGCAATTATTTAAAAGCCCCTCTGGCTTAGCTGCTATCATCCCTTAAAAACATTACTAAGAATGAGGATATTGGTATTATAGGAAAGATTCAAATATTTTATCTCAGTCCTAATTCCTGTTTTACTTTGAGATCGAAATCAGTAGTAAAAAGCTCAGTAAGTTTTTCCGGCTTGACCCACTTGATTTCAGCAATTTCATGCGGTTCCTTTGGTTTTGCTACTGGCTCAGGGGATTTTAAAGAACATAAATGGTAGACAATTGTCACTGGGAATTGGGGATGAACCCTGACAGAAATTTGTTTTTTAGATTCTATATCATAACCAGTTTCTGCCAATACTTCCCTCTCTACACACTCTTCCCTGCTTTCATTAAAATATTGCTTTCCCCCAGCAAAAGCCCATTGCAAGACAAAACCATCTGCACTTTTTTCTAACACCTTTCTTCTAATAATTAAAACTTCACCTTTGCCATTTAAAACTACCTCGGGTTAATAAATGTTTTTGATTCTTTGATATTTTTTAACATAATTATTTTATTCTATAATCCAATAGTATAATGAAACCCCGTTTCCTAAGATATTTCTATCTTACATTTTAATACCACAAAATCCCGTGTCAAGAAGAATAAGATAATGAGTAAAATAACTCAAGCCGAGTTTCTCATAAGTCATTGACTTCTTTAGTTGACATCTTTGCTCTTTTACCAATATCAGCGATGTTAAGGAATTTGATTTTTTTGTCATAGTTTTTTCCTTTTTCTATATTATGGGGATTTTGGAATTGTTGAGGAGGTGGATAGATACCATTACTCTTCTTTTTCACAAACGAACCGCGTAAAAGACGAAATGCCAGTCTTCTCTCCGGGTCGTATACCATCGGCGTACCAATAAGTGCGCCGCACTTTGAACACTTGAAGCTCGATACGTCTTTCTTGCTGTTACTCTTGAATTGCAATGCGGTCAGTTTTTGTGGCTCAAAAATTCTGTCGAGATATATCCTCAACAACGAACCACGCCCGTCTTTTTGATAAAGAGCAAGATGTTGCCCACATCTACTGCAATATAAGTCAAGAAAGTGTGAATTGCCGCCACGAGCATTCACATACTTGTCATTCTTGAGTCTGTGTTGCATTTTTTTGATAGATCATAGTTATTTACCTCCTTTCCGAGTGGATTATCAAGGAGCTTTTCCTCCTCGATAGTCTATTTTAATATAAAGAGTTTTTAAATATCAATAATTAATTTAATAAAAAAATCTCTTTAAATTTTTAATTTTTAAACCTTTTTGAGCGAACCCATTTCTTTTCTTGTGAAATGTCACTCTATCTAAGTATTTAAAATTATAATTCTTTTACGATTTTTATTGCTTTATCCAAAAATTTCTTAAAATTCTTATCTTGTTCCCAAATCTTTCTTAACTTCGATCTTAAATGTTGATGTGAAGGATACCCAATATCTTCGCATAAAAGTAAATCATCAAAATCAGTATTAAGTAAAAAAGTTAAGGCTTCTTTTAGGTCTTCTGTTTTTTCCTTCGAAAGAAATTGTCTACAATATCTCTTGTAATAATGTAAAAATTGAAAATGAAATAACTCATGGCATATTGTTGTAGTTTGAGAGGGAAGACTGTGCCACATTGAAACCATAAACCATTTATCTTTCTCATTGTATGGACACATAAAACCAGAAGTAAAGTAACATTTGAAATTATCGATAAAGATTGGTTCTTGAGTAATCTCTTCTAATCTTTTAAAAAAAGTTTTCTCAATCTTTCTCCATGATTTTTCTACATCTTGTGCTTCTACTTTAATAAACAATTGGCGTAACTTCTTTTTGGGATGAGAAAGTAAATATTTATAAACTAAAGCTTCGGCAGTTCTTTTGTCCTTTTTAATAACTTGGGTTAAAAGATGATCTGGTATAAAAATTACTTGTTTTCTCCAATCAAGTCCCCATAAGTTTCGATCCCGAGCGATCAAAACCCAACTCCATGCATCCTTTTTGAAATCGTAATAAAAACTTACTTTCGACATAAATTATATTTATATGATTATAAACGAATTTTAATAAAAAAGAAAGCCGTCCATGTATTAAAGGACGGCTATACTGTTCTTCCATCAAAGACGTGATAGATCATAAAGATCCCACACTAACCACTCTAAGGTCTTTAAAGAATGAGGACAAAAGAAGTCATCAATCTTCCAGATGCTTCCGTGTCTTATCCAAGAGTTATAAGGACAACCGCCTCCACAAATTGCTAGAGCTGGACACTTCAAACATTTGGAAAAATTAAGTGTAAGTCTTTTACCCCATTCTTGCCAATAAGGATGATTATAAGGATCGAAATTCTCGAGTCCTTCTTTTGGCCGAACAAAATATTTACCACTACTATAGAAAGCAGGACAAATACCAATTTCTTCATTAGGACCGATGACAATTTGTCTGCCGATAGCAGAGCAATCACGATCATAGAAATATTGACCAACAAAGGCCTTGACCTTACGTATCATTCGATCTTCATATACACCTATTTCTCTAGCTATTTTATAACACTCAATCATTGCCTCAGCCACCTTTTGAGGGTATAAAGGATCAAGCACTTGGAATGTTCGACTCTCAAGCATGGGATTAAAACCGATTGCTTCTACCCCTAGTTCTTCCACAAACCATTTGAAAATAAAGGGAAGTGCATTCACGTTTTGCTCAGGAATAGTGCAAGATACACCAACATTCACATTAAATTTCTTTAGTAATCGAAATGCCCTAACAGTTTCGATGAAACTCCCTTTTTTGGATTGCCGATATTTCCTATAGGAATCGTGATACTGGCGAGGCCCGTCAATAGAAACTGCAACCTCAACATTATGTTTCTTCAATGCCAGTACTATTTCCTTATCAACTAATGTACCGTTAGTGTTAAGAGATAATCTTATATCTTTTGGTAGCTTTCCCTGCTTCTTTAAATTTTCTATATACTGTAGTGTCTGTAAAAAAATTCCCTTATTTATCAAGGGCTCTCCGCCATAAAAGTTAATCATTTTTGTTTTAGAAACTTCGGGATCAATTCTTCTAAGACATCTAATGTATAAATCTAGAGCCTTTTGTACTGTAGAAAACGACATTAATGTAGGCCTAGTGTTTTGTACAAATGGCTTTTCAATGAAGCAATAGGTACATCCTAAATTACAAGAATCCGTAAGTAACAGATAAAGTATGTAGATCCCTGGCTGATAAAAATCCTTCTTTAGTTTTTTAACCTTCTCTTCCTCGCTATCTTCACTATCGACAAGAAAATTTGCTATCGTGAGTCTCTGAATCACTTCTTGAACATTTCCTCGGTTGGCTCCAAAAATAGTATCTGGAGTTTCAAGGAATTGGCAGACTAATCTAAACGACTGACGTGTAAGATAGATTACTTCATGATTAATTGCATAATATAATGCGATTACATCGTTTTTCCGAAACACGTGTGTAAATCTCGAGAATTTTTTCATTTCTACCTCCTTAAAAGAAAAAAATTAAACTCGGGAGAATATAGAAATAACACACAATTCTATATTCTCCCGCTGCAGTTACTTACAACGTGATCCACTTGTGCAAGTATCAGAGCAAGGGCCACACTTCACCGAAAACTTTTTCCACTTCAAGATACCAAAGATTCTCTGCCTTGCTGCTTTACTAGGCTTCACAAGGCTCATCCTTTTGATAAGCATAGATACCACCTCCTTGCCTAACCGGCAAACTATCCACTAAGATATACCTAATGAACAATTTGCCGATTAGGAACTGTTTTTCAATATTTTCAATATATTTCCAGAACATATTTACTTTTCAAGGTACATCTTTTAACTATCTTAGTCTAAGTATAAAAAAACAGCTCTGTCAAGCTATTAATTAATACCAATTAAATTCCTAATTCATTGGCTACTTTGGGATTTAAAGTAGTAGTAATAAGCCGCTTAATATTTTGTGGTTTAACCCAACGAATTTCTGCTATTTCATGGACTTCTTTGGGTTTAATAATAGGATCCGGCGAAGCTAAACTACAAAGATGATAAGCAATAAATACTGGGATTTCGGGATGAAAAGCTAAATCAATTTGCTCAATCCACTGAATATCGTAACCAGTTTCAGACAAAATATTCCTTTTGACTGACTCCTGACGTGTTTCATCAGTCCATTGCGTACCTCCGGGAAAGGCCCATTCTAAAATTGAGTTATCTTTTCCTTTTTCCAACACCCTCCTTTTAATCATTAACACTTTCTCTTTATCATTTAAAACTATTCCTAGATTAATAAATGTTTTTGATTCTTTTCTGGTGTTTAGCATAATTGCAAGATACTATCTTAATAAAGAGTATAAATAATAATTTGTGCCTGAAAGTGACTTTATTATTATACTTTAAAAGGACAACTACTTGTTTGTTGCATCTGCTTCACTCTGTTCCATAAAAATTAGAATAATTAATACTTCTCCGTGATAGAAAGAATTTCTTCCATGCCCACTTCTCCTTCTAGTGCTTTCATTATCCCATCCTGGCGCAAAGTTATCATCCCCTGTTTTTTAGCTTGGGCCAGAAGCTTTTCTGAAGAAGGCTGGGTAAGAATAATTTCTTCTACCGCCGGGGTCATCTGAAAAAGTTCAAAAATTGCTATTCTCCCCAGGTATCCTTTTCCATTACAGGAAGGACAACCCTTTGATTTGTAAACATAGTATGGTTTTTTATACGGTAATTTGCTTTTTACGGCAGATGGGAGTTGGCTTAAATTCTCTTCGATAATCTGCTGTTCTTTTTCTGTAGCTAAAACTTTCTGTTTGCAATCGGGACACAGTCTCCGCACTAACCGCTGAGCAATCATAATATTTATTGCCGAGGGCAACAAAAACGGCTGTACTCCCATATCAATTAACCGGGGAATTACCCCAATAGCATTATTGGTATGAAGGGTAGATAAAACAAGATGACCAGTAAGGGCAGCATGAGTAGCCAGTTCTGCCGTTTCATTGTCACGAATCTCTCCCACCATGATAATATCGGGATCCTGACGGACAATCTGACGCAAGCCATGGGCAAAAGTGTAACCAATATCTGGCACTACCTGGGATTGATTTACTCCCTCCACTGTATATTCTACCGGATCTTCCAAACTAACCACGTTAGATTTGTCTTGGTTAAGCAACTGCATAATGGCATATAGAGTGGTAGTCTTTCCGGAACCAGTAGGGCCAGTAAGCAGGACCATGCCATATGGCTTTCTGACTTCTGTATTAAGAATATCTAAATTCGTACCTTCTATCCCTAATTCTTTGATATCTTTTAATCCTATTGTGGGATCTAAAACCCGGATAGCTACTTTTTCCCCCAGGGTGGTGGGGAAAATGGCAATTCGAAAATCAATCCCCTTTTCATCAATAATGGTAGAAAAACGGCCATCCTGGGGTTTTCTAGTTTCATCAATCTTGAGTCTTGACATGATTTTTACCCGGCTAACAATAGCTTTCTGAATAGACAAAGGCAATGTTAACTGTGTTGCTAAATTACCATCCACTCTTAAACGTACCCGCACTTTATTGCGCATCGGTTCGATATGAATATCAGAAGCCCGGGAACGTACGGCATATTTTAAGAGAGAAGCCACTAATTTCACAATAGGTGCTTCTTCCGCTATCACCCCTGCTGTTGATTCCAAATCTACTACCTGGTAAGAACGTTCTGTCTCGCTCCCGGAAACAAATCTTTTTTGAAAATCTGCAATCAACTCTTTAAAATCTTCGGTAAAAGTTTGGTATTGCTTAAGAATATTTTTAAAATCGGAGGGGGTAATGATAAAAACCCTCATTCCCAATCCCAATCTTTTTATTACAAACTGAACTGTTTGTTGATCTTTAAGATCATCAGGATAAAGCATCCCGATATCTAGAATATTCCCCTCTTTATTAAAGGCAATGAATTTATACTGCCGGGCTGTGTCTTCAGGAATTAACCCTAATATTTTTTGAGAAATGTTTTCGGAAGCATCAAAGAATTTTACCGGTAATTTAAAAAGTTCGCTCTTTACCTGAGCGATTTTTTTCTCATCACCTAATCCTTTCTCCAAAACAACATCTTCAATTCTTTTCCCCAAGGACTTGGCTTCCTCTAAAATAGAGGGGCCATTTTCTTTTTTCACTACCCCCTTCTGGATAAGAGTGGAGAGAAATAATTCTTCCTGAATCATAAAAAACAATAAATAACAGATTAATATTAAGAATCAACAAACAACACTTAAGCACCCCATATATCTTTCAAAAAACCCAGTCTCCTAATTTTAAAAGGGCTTGAATGGATTAGCGCGTCCTAAGGGCGGCAAAGAAAGAGGCCAAGTGATATAAGCCTTGAATGTTTGAAAAATGGAATTATCTAAGACACCTTCTATATCAAGTTGTTGGGGCACTAAGGGGGCAGCAGGAAGAAGCTCGTCCATTGTAGGTTCCTGAGCTATATAAACCGGTTTAAAAAAGGACCATCCCAGCCAACCGGCAATACAAACTAAAACCAAAACTGCTAACCATAAGCCAAAATTCGTTTTTTTCTGTCTTTTGATCTCTATTGCCATAAATTTATTCTAAGTAGTAATATCTTAAAACAACATTTATCTTCAGGGAAGAGGTGGCAGTACTCTTGCTTCCTGAGGTGGAGCTGCTAGGAAAAATGAATTGTAAATCCACTTTTCTTATATCGGTTATCCTAATATCTTTTTCTATATCATCCAGCCATTTTTTAAAATTATCATAAGTGGTAGTAAAAGAAGTCTTGATTTCTAGGTAAGGAAGATCTTTACTCTTTCCTTCCTGAAAAGATAAACTATCAAAAGAAATCTTGTTTTTTCCCGAAATAGCATTAAGGGTTGCCAGCACTTGAGCTGTTTCTGCTTTACTGGGTAGAGCCAAGTTAATTTTATTAACATCCTCTCCCATCTCGTTATACTTTTGTACCAAAGAATCAGCTTTGGCTTTGTATTCTTGAAGCAATTCTATTTTTCTCTGCTCCTCCTTAATGTTTAATTCCAAGTCTTTCTTATCTTTAATCCCTGGCTTGATATAATTAAAAAACAGAAAGAGAGAACCCGCTAAGAGCAAGGTAATAATCAAGATAGATAAATTTTGTTTTGCCGTTTCTGTCATAAATTATAATGATTCATTAATAGGAATAGACTCTACCGGAGCCACAGCCGGAAATGATTCCGGATGATAATGAAGAATATCAGGCTGAAGAAAAATGTCTAAAACAAAATTAGCGCTTTTATTAGTCCCTACTTTTACAGTATGAAGAGCCACCGCCTTTACCTCCTGGGAATTATTAACTAATCCACTAATGGCTTCGCTCAGAACACCCTGATCTCTTGCTATCCCCTGAAGAGCAAGAGAGTTATTATCCGGATTAAAAGTCAAGCTAGTGTAGTAAACTTGAGGATGGGTCAAGCTCTCCAATAAAGTAAGGTCTTGGGAAAAGTAAATATGCTGCCCTAACAATTCTTTCAAAACATTTATCTTCTTCTCAAAAAGGGCTACCTGCTCTTGCTCCCCCGAAGAAAAGGTTTCTCTTAAAGCCTTCAATTCCTGGCTCAGATTAGACAAATATACTTGCTGATGCCCGTTCCAGTACTTCAAGCCCATGACTGTTCCAACAGTTAAAAGAAAGATAATAATAATAAATGTTAAAAGCCCTCGGGGCCAGGTAGAGGGAAATTTTTGAGGTGTTAAAGTGTCTAAATTAATACGATTCATTTCTATTACTTATATTTTACCTTATTTTATTTTGTCAAGCAAGGATCTCAAGAATATTAGCTTTATTCCTTGAATACAACTGCACAGGCTGTTGTTAAGGTAGGACCAACATTTTTAATCAAGGGAGCCAGTTTGGGATCATAGACAATTAACCCCTGATTAAAGGGATCGGCCCTAAAAGCTGGCAGGGCCAATGTTTTCTTGTAGTATTCCTCCAGCCCGGGAAGAACACAACCACCACCGGTAAACATTACTTTTCCCACCGTTCTCTTTGTCTGGATATAGTAATTATTAATCGCTTTTTCTATTTCTCTTTTTATCACGTCTAGAAGAGGGGTTAACAATCTCACAACATCAACTTCTCCCCTGTTTTGAAGATCAAGACCATAAGATCTTTTAATTTTTTCTGCTCGAAGAGGATCAATTCCCAAACCACTGGCTATTACTTGGGTTAAATCACCTCCAGCCGTGTCAATACTGTGGCTGAGACGAAGTGATCCCTGATCTACAATATTAATAGATGTTGTCCTTCCCCCGATGTCTACTACCGCAAAAGTACCTTTTTCCTTTCTCCCAAAAAGCCGAGCTACTGCTATTGATTCCAACTCTAATTGTTGAAGATTGACTTGGGCCATTTCAGTGATTTTGACATAGCGGCCAATAGTATCGGTGGGAATAGCAACCAAAAGCACTTTAATTTTCTCCCCCAGGGTTTCTACTAAATGCCAGTCCAAAGTAACCTCCCTTAAGGGCATGGGAATATACTGACCAGCCTGGTATTTAATAGCCTGGACAATTTCCTTGTTTCCCATCTGAGGCAATTCAATTAAGGAAACAAAGCTGGCAAAGCCGGGCAAGGCCATATATGCTTTTTCTCTTCCTATCTTGGACTGGCTCAATAATTTTTTCAAAAGCAAAGCGGTGCTTTCTTCAAGGACCTTAAAGTCACTTGTTTGAATAGCATCATTAAGTCTTTCTAAATGACCGTATTTCTCCAGAATACCATAATTGGATAATTCCAACTTTCCATTTGTCTTTTGCAATAATACTACCTTAATAGAAGTGGTACCAATATCTATTCCTAGAAAATGTTTTTGCCCAAATAACCTAAAAGACATATAATTAAAGTATAATACAGTATTATAACAATTCCAAGATTAAAAGCAAAGAATAAAGCCCAATTAGCAGAAAACAAGTCTTAATGTCTAGGTATTAGCTAATTATAAACACTAATCTTTATGCCCCACCGTATTTTTAATTTCTTTTTAAATTTAATTTTCCCCCAAGAATGTCTTTTCTGCCATAAAGAGATGGATCGTTCTTATCCGCTTTGCAGAGATTGTGAAAAACAGATCCCTTTGTTTTCCTCCTGGATTGTACCTCCTTCAACAAAATATCTCTCCGCTCTAGGTACTGCTTCCTCTTATAAGAACGCTATTCTTCGAGCAACTATCCATTGTTTCAAATACAGAAAAATCATCTCCCTTCAATATCCCCTTGCTGGTCTTCTTATCAAATTCATAGAAAACAACAATTATCTCCTATCTTTTCAACAGAAAGATATATATGTGATTCCTATCCCCCTTTCTAAAAAGAAACAAAGACAAAGAGGATTTAATCAAGTTGACTTGATAGCTCAGATTATATCAAAACACTTT
>CAZYGB010000003.1:0-15470 GCA_964647525.1 uncultured Candidatus Saccharibacteria bacterium
TAGTTTTGCCGGACAATACTGGACCTATTTAAATGTTAAAGGAGAAAAAGAATTACTTACTGCTATTAAAAATTGTTTTGCTTCTCTTTTTACTGACCGGGCTATCTTTTACCGGGCTACTAAGGGATTTGGCCAACTAGCTATTGGATTAAGCTTGGGTATTCAAAAAATGGTTCGTTCTGATTTGGCTTCTTCAGGAATTATATTTACCCTGGATACAGAAAGCGGTTTTCCTAATGTTGTTTTAATAGAATCAACATATGGCTTGGGAGAAATGATCGTTCAGGGGGAAGTGAATCCTGATAGCTTTTATGTTTTCAAACCTACTCTGGCTCAGGGTTATTCTTCTATCATTTTAAAAAACTTGGGCAATAAAGAAAGAAAGTTTATCTACGGCAAAAAAGGAATCAAACAGGCACCAATTGCAATTAAGGACAGGTTAAAGTTTTCTCTCACTGATAATGAAATTCTTACTCTGGCTCGTTGGGGAGTGCTAATAGAAAAACATTATTCCAAGATCTACAAGAGATGGAGCCCTATGGATATGGAATGGGCCAAGGATGGCAAGACCGGTAAACTATATATCGTTCAGGCCCGGCCGGAAACTGTTCACGGGAACAAGGAAGTGGTCAGCTATAAAGAATACAAAATCACTACCAAGAAGAAACCAATACTTACCGGAGTAGCAATAGGAAACAAGATTGGGCAGGGTAATGCCCGGGTCATTCTGAACACATCCCGGCTTCAGGAATTTAAAAAAGGAGAAATCCTGGTGACCAGAATGACTAATCCTGATTGGGTGCCGGTCATGAAGAAGGCCCAGGCTATTATTACCGAGGAAGGAGGAAGGGCGTGCCATGCTGCAATTATCTCCCGAGAATTAGGGATTCCCTGTATCGTGGGAGCAACAAAGGCTACTAAATTAATTAAAACAGGGAACTCAGTTACAGTAGACTGCACCCAGGGTTTAAATGGGCGCATTTTTGCTGGAAAGATAAAATATCAGGAAAAAACATTCGATTTAAAAAAGATTCCCCGTCTTAAGACTAAGATAATGGTAAATATCGGCGCTCCGGAAACTGCTTTCCAAACATCATTCCTTCCTAATGATGGAGTGGGATTAGCCAGAGAGGAATTTATCATTGGAGAGAAAATAGGGATTCATCCCTTAGCTTTGTATCATTATCATCATCTTAAAGATAAAAAATTAAAAAGAAAGATTGCTCAGCTTACTCTGGAGCATAAAGATAAAAAAGAATTCTTTATCAAGGAGTTGGCAGAGGGGATAGCCCAAATTGCTGCCGCTTTTTGGCCCAAACCAGTTATTGTACGATTTTCTGATTTTAAAACCAATGAATATGCCCAATTAGTAGGAGGAACGTTGTTTGAGCCCCAAGAAGAAAATCCCATGTTAGGTTGGCGGGGCGCTTCCCGATATTATGATAAAAGATTCCAGCCTGCTTTTGAAATGGAGTGTGAGGCCATGAGAAGAGTAAGAGATACCTTCGGACTCAAGAATGTGAAATTAATGATTCCTTTCTGCCGTACTGTAGAAGAAGGAAAAAAGGTTTTGAAGATTATGGAAAAGAAAGGATTAAAAAGAGGAAAAGACGGCTTGGAAGTATATGTAATGTGTGAAATTCCCTCCAATGTAGAATCAATTGATAGTTTCTTGGACATATTCGACGGAATGAGCGTTGGGTCCAACGATCTTACTCAACTAGCTTTAGGTATTGATAGAGATAATGCTAGCCTCCAAAAGATAGGTAATGAAAGAAATGATGCTGTAAAGAAAATGGTAGCTAAAGTAATTACCACTTGTCGGAAAAGAAAGAAATATGTGGGAATTTGTGGCCAGGCGCCTAGTGATTACCCAGAATTTGCTGAATTTATCATGAAAAAAGGAATAGAAAGTATGTCTCTTAATCCAGATACAGTTATTAAAACTATCCTCAATCTTTCTAAGATATCTAAAAAAAGAAAATAGATTAATAAATGATAATAGACGATATATCATTACGAATCATTAAAGATTCCCGGAGAGAAGAAACCTTAGAGGCAACAATGAAAAGTGGTTCCTTTTCTGCTACTTCCAGTATTCCCCAGGGAAAGAGCAGGGGAGAAAATGAAGTTGTTTTATTACCGGCTTTGATAGCTCTCCAAAAATTTCAAGAAATTAAAGATAAAATATTAGGAAAGGTCTTTCCGGAATTAAAGGACTTTGATGCTTTTCTGATTAATTTGGACAATACCAATAACAAAAGCAATCTGGGAGGTAATCTGATTTTAGTACTTTCTCAGACTTTTGCCCGTTTGGCTGCCCAGAAAGAAGATGTAGAGCTATGGCAGTATCTTCGTCAGATATTAATAGCTCAGGATCATACTCTGGCCAGTGAAGAAGGAATTACCCAAAGATCCCCCTACTTTTGTTTTAATATCATTAACGGAGGGAAACATGCTATTTATGGTCCCAAAATTCAAGAATATTGGATTGTTCCTCAGGTGGATGATCCTCAGGAATCTTTAACATTGGGGCAACAATTTTTCTCTTCTTTTCAGGAATATTGCCAGAATCATTTTGGTGCTAACGAATTTGGAGATGAAGGGGGAATACTTTTAAATGACGACAACTATCAGGAACCGCTTAATATCTTAACAAAGGTAAGATCCCAATTAGGAATGGAAAAACAAATAATGTTTTCTTTGGATGAAGCTGCTTCTTCTTTTTACCATCCTGAAACCAAGCAATACTTTTTAGAAGAAGAAATGAAACTTTCTCCTGCAGAAATGTTAAAAGTAAACAATGAACTTGTTAAACAATATGACATCTTATCTTTGGAGGATCCTTTTGAAGAAAATGCCTGGCCAGATTTTAAACAATTAACCCAGGATGTTCAGGGAAAAGCTATTATTGTCGGTGATGATTTAACGGTAACCAACCCTTCCTTAATAAAGAAAGCCGGCCAGACAAAAACTATTAGCGGTGTTATCATTAAGCCCACTCAAATAGGAAGTATTTCTGAAACCTTGCAATCTATAACATTGGCTCATCAGTATCAATTAAAAGTTATTGTCAGTCATCGGAGCGGAGAAACTATGGATGATTTCATTGCTGACTTGGCCTGGGCGAGTAGAGCCTGGGGATTAAAATCAGGAGCACCTCAACCACTAGAAAGAATGGCAAAATATGATAGAATAATACAGATTGGGAAACAACATTAATTTAATTTTTAACTATGAATAAAATTATTTATTTAGAGACAGCAGAGTGGGAAAAGAAGATCCTTCAGAATTACCCTGATTTTTTAGGAAAGATTGATCTCTCTTCAGAAAAATTAACTGCAGAAAACATTACTCAGTTTAAGGACTATGAAGTGATTTCTCCCTTTATTGGTTCCCAGCTTATAGCGGAAAACCTATCTCCCTTAACTAACCTTAAATATATCACTACCCGTTCTACCGGTTTTGACCATATTGATTTAGATTACTGCCAGAAACATGATATTCTTGTCTCCAATGTTCCGGCCTATGGAAAGCATACGGTAGCTGAATATACCTTTGCTCTCCTGCTCACTTTAATCCGTAAAATTTACCAATCCTATCATCAAGTAAGGGAAACAGGCAGCTTTTCCCTAAAAGGATTAGAGGGAAGGGAATTATTTGGCAAGATTATTGGTGTTATTGGTACTGGTAATATCGGGACAGAAGTGATAAAGATAGCAAAGGGATTTTCCATGAAAGTGATTGCTAATGATAAATATCCCAATGAAGAACTGGCTCAACAATTGGATTTCACCTATGTGACTTTAAAGGAATTATTATCCCAGGCTGATATTATCACTCTTCATGTCCCTTATAATAAAGGTACCTATCATTTATTAAACAAAGATAATATTCCCTTGATCAAGCAGGATGCTTATCTTATCAATACTTCCCGGGGAGCAGTGGTAGAAACCCAGGCTCTTTATCGGGCACTGAAAGAAGGAAAACTGGCTGGAGCAGCTTTGGATGTCTTGGAAGAAGAAGGAGATATTAAGGAAGAGCAAAAAATGCTGCTTCAGGATACAGAACTGGATTCCAAAGAATTAAAAACCCTCTTGGTTAATCATGCCTTTATTGACTTAGATAATGTTATTATCACCCCTCATAATGCTTTTAACACCCAGGAAGCATTAAGGAATATAGAAATTACTACCATGGAGAATATTGAAGAATATCTCAATGGTAGTCCTAAAAACCTAATAACTTAAAATCATGTTGAAACATCTATTTCTCTTTCTCGGCAGTATTATTATTGGCTTCGGATTAGGGCTTATCACCGGAAGTTACTTTGTCTTAAGTCTTGCTTCTCTCTGGCTTTTTATCATTATCAGTTTGATTGGAGGAGGATTCTTACTGGCATTAAGTCTTCGCCGCACTGCTAAACCCAAACCAATAGAAAAGATCAAGGAAAAAATAGAAGATACGGTAGAAGACAGTCAAGAACAACCGATAGCAGATGATCAGCAGCAGATAGAAGATAAAGACTAGTTAAATTACTAAAATATAAAAATATTAAATATGTGTGGTCCTTTATGTGCTATTGGCATAGCGGGAGGTTTACAAATCTCTCACTGGCTAGGAATTAACGATCTTACCCTGGGGTTATGGATAGGAGCTCTTATCTTATCCTTATCAATTCAATTCAACAGATTTCTTATTAAGAAAGGATGGTCTTTTAAACTTAGTTTTTGGCTGATTTTAATACTTACTTTCACTTTTTCCTTTCTACCCTTAATAAATGATTTTCTTCAGGAAAAGGCTTCTCTTTTCTGTGGAGTTCCTCAAATTATCATTGGTACTGTTTTAGGAGGATTAGTTCTCTTCTTGGCAGATAGGATCAATGATGCTATCATTAAACGGCATCATAACAAGGTGTACTTTTACTACCAGAGAACTATTGTTCCTATTGTTGTGCTTATTCTGCTCAGTCTTCTTACAAAAACAATTTGTTAAACAATCAAACTTATGACTCCAGAAGAAAAATATGAAAATTTATTAAAAAAGGTTGAGAAAGCAACCAAGGAAAAGAAGCTGGATTTATCAGCTGATGAAGATTTATCAGTAGGAATTATGAATTTAATTTCTATCGAAGAACATTTACTCTTCACTGGAGAAAAAACAGGGAAAGAAAAGTATTTTGATTTATTAAACGAGGTACGAGGAATGCGAGTAGAGTTATTAAAAAGAATCATTAAAGACTACGAGGGAGAGGTTTGGTGTCTTCCTCCCGAAACTTGTATTTACGCTAATCCCACTCCGACTTCTGTAAGAGAAATTAGTGTTGGTCAAAAAGTTCTCAGCGCTGATGGGAATTTTCATACCGTAAGTGAGGTTTTTGAGAGAAAATATAACGGAGAAATAATTTCAATTTTTCCTTATTACTCCGACCCTCTTAACATTACACCGAATCACCCAGTGCTTTGCGCCACCGGAGTGAGAAGAAAACAGAAAGATTGCTGGAGAAAGAATTTTAAGGAACCAAAATTAGTGTGGAAGCCTGCCAAAGATCTAGAGGAAACAGATTTTCTTGTTTTCCCTAGATATAAAAAAGAGGAGGACATAAAAGAAGTAGAGATAAACTATGAATGGGAAAACGATGGTTGTTTCAAAAAGAAAGGAATTAAAAAGCCAACTAAATTCAAGAAAAGTTTAAAAATTAAGATTAGCAATTCCTTAATGGAATTAATTGGTTTTTATCTTTCGGAAGGCTCAGTAAGTGAAATATCATGTTTATATAAGGGCAACAAGAAACATAGTTTCACTCTTTATTTTTCCTTTGGAAAAAAAGAGAAAGTTTTGATAAATCGGGCAATAAAAGACTTTCAAGAGGTTTTCGGTATTACTCCGAAATTAAGTGAAACTCATACCACTACGGATTTAATTTGTAGCCAAAGAGTTATCGTAAAATTTTTCAGTCAGTTTGGACGAAGATGCGAGGAGAAGCAATTGCCTTTGTGGGTTATTAATTTGCCCAGGAAAAAACTCTTTCCTCTTATTTGGGCATTAATAAAAGGAGATGGATGTGAAAGTAAGTATTCTTTAAAATATTTCACTGTTTCCAAGAAACTTGCTTTTCAATTAAGATTGATTCTCTTTAAATTGGGAGTTATCCATTCCCTTCATCTAAGAAAGAAAGAAAACATAAAAGGATGTAAGATAAATGGAAGAAAAATTATTCCCCGTCATGATGGGTTTTCAATGGGTATTTCCGGAGACGCGGCCAGATTAGTCCAGAAGGAAGTTAATTTGAACTATTCAGTTCAGAGAACCTCAGGAAATTTTGGTCATGTTTTGGATAAGCATATAATGATTCCGATTAGAAAGATAGAGAAAAGAAATTACTCAGGGAAGGTTTATAATTTAGCAGTTCCCTCGAAAGAAAGTTATACTACTTTTACCGGCGTAGTCCACAATTGTATCTCAAAACACTTATTAGCATCTTCTATGAGATTGATGGAGGTGGGAACAAAAGAACTGAAAAAAGGAAACAAAAATGAAGCGAAAAATTTATTTGATAAAGCATATAATCTCTGGAATATGTTCTGGGGATTAAACTTAAATTTAATTAAAGTAAAAGATTTACCAGCAGAAGAAAGGGAGGATTTGGGAATTAAAAAACTTACCGTCTGGGACAAGCTGGGAACTGTTGTTAAGAGTATAGTAAACTGCTGCAAGGAATGAAGGTATTAAAAAAGTCTTCTCATTCCCAGACTCGCTGGTGAGAAATACAAACCCCTATCATGTCCTTAACAGCAATTTTTTAAATTCATATCTTTCCCTCCTTTTGTTAATGTACTATTAGTGTAGTAACTTATTTTTTAAAAAAAGGTCAAGTTAATTTTTTATATGACAAAAGCAATAATTTTTGATCTGAATGGGACATTAGATAATACCGATGAAGCTTTTGCTAAAGCCTTTTTTCTAACTCTAGAAAAGTATTTGCCAAGAAAGAAAGATAGGAATAATGACAGAGATAAGGATCTTAAGATTTTCGCTAAAGAGCTGTTGGCATTCTTTTGGCAGGCAGATAAAATTGCTGACTTAAAATATCCTAACTGGGAGATGACCGACATTATTCAATTTGGAGTTAAAAATTGGGCAAAGTTTAGAAATGTTAAGATAAATATTCCTCAATTTTCACATGATTATAATTTGATTAGAAAAGACGAATTGATGATAAAACCCGAGTTTGCTAAATTAATTAAATCTTTATCCAAGGATTTACTAAAATTTATTTTTTCTCAAGGGAACACAAAAGAAGATATTCTGAGGTTGTTAAGTAAGGCTGGCTTGAATGATAACTATTTTACAGAAATTTTAACTACAAAGATGTTCAAGGAAGAAACAAAGCCAAGTATTACTATTTTAAATCATATTTTAAACAAATATTCTTTAAAACCAAAAGAGTGTTTATTAATAGCAGATGATGTTTTTTTGGATTTAATGCCGGCAAAAATACTGGGAATGAAAACAGTTTTAGTTTCTAACTATGTTGATAATGTAGCAAAGGATATATACGCGATTAATATGTTGATTAAGAAAAAATGAAGTTATTAAAAAAGTCCTCTCGTTCCCAGGCTCGCTGGGGAGAAATACCAACCGGACACGGAACCTTCCAGACGCCAATTTTTATGCCTCCGGGCACTAAAGCTACAGTTAAAGCACTGGGGCCTGATGATCTAGAAGATATTGGCATTGAAATTCTCTTAGTCAATACGTTCCATTTACACCTCCAACCAGGGGAAAACCTGATTAATGAGCTAGATGGGGTACATCAATTTATGGGCTGGTCTAGGCCCATTTTAAGTGATTCTGGGGGCTTTCAGGTCTGGAGTTTGGGACAAAGAGAGAAGAAAAGTACCTCTTTAAGCAAGATAACTGAGGAGGGAGTCTTGTTTCATTCTCCCTTAGATGGATCAAAGCATTTCTTTACCCCGGAGAAATCCATTGAAATTCAGTATCAATTGGGAGCGGATATTATTATGGCTTTTGATCAGTGCACGGCTGATACTGCTGATAAGGAATATGTCCGTAAGGCCATGGAAAGAACCCATCGTTGGGCCAAGCGTTCCCTTATTAAACATCAGGAATTAAAAAAGATAAAAGAAAGCAAAGGAGAAAAGACTCCCTTGCTTTTTGGTATCATTCAGGGAGGCAATTTTGAAGATTTAAGAAAGGAATCAGCCAAGTTTATTACCTCTTTGCCTTTTGATGGTATTGCTATAGGGGGAGAAACAATTGGCTACAATATGCCTCAATCATTAAAGATTCTAGAGTATCTTCAGGATTATTTACCGGAAGATAAAGCTCGTTATACAATGGGATTAGGTAATTCTCCCCAGGATATTATTGAAGTGGTTAAAAGGGGAGTGGATATGTTTGACTGTGTTTCCCCGGCTCGGATGGCCCGTCATGGTTCTCTCTTTAATGGAAAGCTTTCCATTGAACAGGGTGAAGTTCAATTTAAATCAGAATTTCCTCAGGGAACTCTTCGGATATCAAACAGCAGATTTAAAAATGACAAAGAACCTATTGATAATAATTGTGATTGCTATACCTGTCAGCATTTTTCCAGGGCTTATCTTCATCATTTAAACCAAACCCAGGAATCTCTTTATTTACGTTTAGCTACTATTCATAATCTGCGTTTTATGATTCGTCTGATTCATTTACTCCGAGAGAATACTTAACCTTTGACAAAGATATTGATTAGTGATATAATACGGAATAATGAAAATTAAGTAGTACCTTAAAATATAAAGGAAAGGAGGCACTTATGGCTATATTCACAGCGATTATAGTCGGAGTTATAGAAATAGGATTGTTTTATGTTTTTCTCGGGCATAAAACAGAAGATCAGAACCAAAACAAAAAAGAAAGGGAGGTAATCAAATGAAAGGGTTAAAAATCACATTGAAAGCAATAACCGTAATAACAACATTAATGATCTTTGTTTTTATTATGGCATCCCGAGTTGAGAAAGAAATGCATGGAGCGCCCTTCAGTGAAAGACCAGTTGTTTATATTCTTTCTATTTTGGGAATCATATATCTGATTCGGGGTATTATACGCTATATAAAATGGCTGAGTTCTTAAAAAAAAGAACCCAAAAACCTATAGGGAGCATCGCGCTCCCTATTTTTATTTATTCATATTTGTTAACTACTTTAAAATATCTTATAATAAGGAAAAGAAAATTAAATCAAACATTTTATGGAAAATTATTGGATTATTCTCATGACCGGTTTTGGTGGGGGAGCGGTAAGAGGTTTAGTGGGTTTTATTAAACATCAACGGGCATATAAAAATGTTCCTTTTCATTTACCTTATTTCCTTACCATGATGTTCATCTCCGGAATTATTGGTCTTCTTACTTCATCAGCAGTGAAGAATGCAGGAATGATCTTCCTAGGCGTGAGTTTTTTTAGTCCTGCATTATCTTTCATTGTTGGTTACGCCGGAGGTGATTTCCTGGAAAATATTTACAAAATCTTGACTAAAAAAGCTTCCTTTTATAATTAATGAAGAACATGGAAGAAGCTAGACTATATAAAAAATTAAAGGACAATCTGGTCCAATGTGAAGTTTGTCATAACAGATGTGTAATTAAAGAGGGACAGAAAGGAATTTGTAATGTTAGAAAAAACATTAAAGGGAAACTTTATCTTCTGCCTTATGGAAAAGCGATTGCTACTAATATTGATCCCATAGAAAAAAAACCATTGTTTCATTTTTTTCCGGGAGCACAAGCATTTTCTTTAGGTACTTTAGGATGTAATTTGTCCTGTAAGTTTTGTCAAAATTGGAATATCTCTCAGATACCCCACAATAAAAAAGTAGACATCTGGGGAGAAGATTGGTCTCCGGAAAAGATTGTTTCTTACTGTCAGGAAAACAAAATTCCCATCATTGCCTATACCTATAACGAACCTAGTGTTTGGATGGAATATGCCCTGGACACAATGAAATTAGCTCAACAAAAGGGGATTAAAAATGTCTGGGTTTCTAATGGGTATATGACAATCAAAACATTAGAATTGATCCAACCTTATCTTGATGCCGTTAATGTAGATTTAAAAAGTTTCCAGGAATCATTCTATCAAGATATCGTAGGGGGACATTTGGAACCAGTTAAAGAGAATATAAGAAGAATTTGGCAAATGCGCATCTGGGAAGAAGTGACCACTCTCATTATTGCCGGTTTGAATGATAGTGATAAGGAATTAACCCAAATTGCCCAGTTTATTGCCGGTATCTCCCCTGATATTCCCTGGCATGTCTCTGCTTTCTATCCCGCCTATAGAATGCAAGACCGATCCCCCACATCTCAAGCAACATTACTGAATGCTTATAGTATTGGAAAGAAAAATGGCCTGAATTATGTCTACACTGGTAATATACCCAATAATAAATATGAGGGCACCTATTGCCCTCATTGCAACACTCTTTTAGTAGAACGTTGGGGGATGGAAATACTGAAGAACGATCTTCAAGACGGACATTGTCCTTATTGCCATACTAAAATAGCTGGCATTTTCTGAATTTTTATGTTTGACACAGAAGGTGATTTATGGTAATATAGCATCATAATGTTAGAGTTGAAACTTTTAGTTAGTTTCAGTCAGGAAGGTTATATAAATCTTCCAGCCTTGAACATTAAATAAGTAACTTAAAAATGTAAAAAAAGGAGATGATAGGAATGAGAAAACGAATTTTGAGAAAGCTTCGGCATTTCAAAGAAGCAGTGCTTGAAGCAGAATTAAAACAAAAATTAGGACATTGGACATCTGGCAGTATCTGGACTTATCACAATTTTCCTAGACTTCCTTCTAATCAATTTTTGAAAGGAAAATATTTTGAAAAAGTTGCAAGACAATATCCTGAGAAAAGTTCTGAAATATGGAAATTGATACAATTTTACTTGAGGAAAAAACAATCTCCATTAAAATCACGGAATCAATTAAAGATAAAGAAAGGAGGAAGAGATGAAAAAGAAACAACAAGGTGAAGTAAAAACAGAGATTGAAAAGGTCTTAGTTGGATATTCTGGAATATTGAATAAACTAACTGAATGTCAAAAAGAGATAAGGAAGCTACGTCATGACATAGACTTGATTGTAAAAAAAGATCCAATTTTAGAGAGTCTTGGATTCATAATTTTCTCTCTGGGGGCAGATCCTTTGGATAGATTAAATAATTTAGATCTATCCAGAGACAAAGAATATGTAGATCTGGCATTAGAGAAATTATCAAAAAAGTAAAAAAGCAGTTAAACAACAAGTGGCCGGTGTTTAATCCCGGCCTTTTTTATTTTTTAAAATTAGAGGTTCAAATATTATACGAAAACTATTCTTCACTGTAGGCAAAACTAGCATAACCGACAACTTTTGTTTGATCGCCGGTAATATCTCCTGAATTTAGCGCTTTTAAAAGATGGGGTTGCCAATGTTGCTGTAAGGCCAGATGCATTAAAGACATAATCGGCATTTTACCACAAGCTTCTCCATATTTCTGAAAATTAGCTAGGTCTTGTTGAAGAATGGCATCAATAGTAGCCTTATCGATTTCTTTTGCTTCCTGATAGGGAAGATAATGACTAAGATCAGAACTAACTACTAAAAGACTCTGTTTATCCAGTAACAACAATGAAAATTCTGCTATTTTTTCCGGAGAAATATCTCCCATTAGTATGGGGAATATTTTAAAATTCTTCAATACTGTTTGTAAAAATGGTAGTTGTACCTCTAGACAATGTTCAGGCTGGTGGATGGAAGATGATTCTAAAATATTAATTTCATCCTGAGGAAAATCAGTTTTCTTCAGACTCTTTACTTTTCCCAATGGTGTCTCCCATATATCAGCCGGGCTAGTAGCTAACCCTTCAAAAGCAGCATAATGACTAGGCCCCAAAAGGATTATTCTTGAATATGATTTATTCTGAATTAATTTATAGGCAGAGGCAGCTACCAGCCCAGAATAAACATAGCCAGCGTGAGGGACAATGATGGCCTTAATGGAACCTGATAATTGTTTCTCTGTAGCTTCCTGGAGAAACATTTGAACCATTTCCTTAAGATCCTTGGGGTCAGCAGGATAGAAACTGCCAGCTGCTATAGGAGAACGAAGACGCATGAATTATTCTTTAAATTTCTCTACCTTGTATTCAGAAATCTCTAAACCCGGTTTTTTCCAGTCATCCTGATCTAAGCCAGCTTTCTGACAAAGATTCTGGAGAAACAGTTCCGCATCAGGAAGATCTTCCCAAACCTGGGGTAAAAAGGTAGCTTCCTTACCGCCCTTTTTAATAAGTAATCCTGGTTTGTTTTTACTTAAGTAGTCTAATAATTTAGCAGAAGAGGAAAAGGAAGATAGCTTTTCCAAAGGATCTAAGATAGAGATTTCTATTTTAATATCAGGAAATTCTTCTATTGTTAAGGAGGGAAAACGAGGATCAAAAAAAGCACTGGATAAGCTATTGTCTATCACTCCCTGATAAACCATTTTAGTGGGCTGGAGATTACCGATACATCCCCGTAACTCTCCATTTTCTTCTAATGTTACAAAAATTCCTCTCTTTTCCTGAAGAGCAGGAGAGAGGTTTTCTGATTCTATCTGTAGTATTTGTCCGCTCTGAAGATACTTCTGAATAGCCCGTCGGGCTAATTGCAACAGATATTGTTGTCCTTCTTTAGTCATTAAAAAGATAAGGATAAATAATTGCTCTTAATTCATCAGGCTCTACTCCCGGGCATGCAGTAACCTTCTCTTTGAGATCCACTTCTTTATGTCCTTTTATAATATTCTCAGTCCATTCCCTTCCAGAAAAATCTTTTTTTCTTAAATAGAATTTCTTTTGACTAAGATCCCAATTATATTCCTGAGACAGATAAACAGTTAACTTTTTTAAGGATTCTTTCATGGGCTCTGTTAATTCGTCATGATCAGGACGAAAATCACCCATTAAAGCAATAGCTACTGTCCCTTGATTATGCATATAGGTATGAGAGCCCACTGAATACTTTCCTCCCAGGCTTCCTTCAAAAATACGTCCTGCTCCATCAATTAAATAGTGATAACCAATATCCTGCCATTTTCTTTGGACAGCATGAGCAAGATAAATTCTTTGTAGTTCTTTTTTAGACTCATCAAGAGAGGTGGTAAATTTTCCTGCTGTATGATGAATAATAATGTTTTCTACAGGTATGTATTCATAGGCAACACCGTTTGCCTTAGTGATCTTGCGGAGAAATAAATCATCATAAGCTTTAAAATTGTCACGATAATTTAACAACAATTCTCTGGTGTTCCAATACTCTGAAGAAGAAAAAAAGTCTTCCGCATCATAACTATCCTGATTACAGTAAATTTTTTGGCAAGTAGATTCAATAAAATTCAAATCAGCATAATGATTATCAGCTCCCCAATCTTCTCTCTTAATTACAATTAAATCATCGTTACCTAATAATCTCTCGCCATACGTTTTATAGAAATTAACAAGGTCTATATGGGGAGGAATATCAACTCTGCACTCTCCTCCTAACTGAGCAGAATCAGCTGATTGGCTCTGGGAAGCAATGGAAGCAGTTAAAGATTGAGAGAGAGCATTGTTTTTTTTGCCCCAATACAAAACACCGCCTATTCCCATCAGGCCAATTAACAATAAAGCAATAAGCACTCGGTTCTTTAACATTGCGATTAACTGTTTAATATTTTTTCTAATATCCATTTGTTACCCCGTAGAAAATCTGCCCCCTTCATCATGTTCTTGCCTGCTGGTTGAATCATTTCAATTAAATAGGCCCCTTCTTTACATTTTACAATAAGTTGATCATTTTGAGAAAAAATTTCACCTATTTTTTTGTCTTCCCAATTAACATCTCCGGAATACGGTTGCCCCTGACCTACTTTGAATCTTTTATCCAGCACTTGGAAATATGCCAAAGGATGAGAACTCAAGGATCTTACTTTTCTGTCTACCATTGTACTAGAAACGTCCCAATTAATCTTTTCATCAGTGAATGTTATCTTAGAACAATAGGTAGCTAATGATTCGTCTTGAGGTTGAGGAGTAATCTCTCCTTTAAGCCAGAGGGGAAGAGCTTCTATCACTAGTTTAGCTCCCCGGGGTGCTAATTCTGGCATTAAATCAGAATACGTTATTCTGGTATTCCCTATCTTGTATCCTGCTTTCTGTATAATAGGGCCATGATCAATTTCCTTATCCATAAGAAGAAGAGTTATACCGGTTTCCGTGTCACCGGCTAGAATGGTTGATTGAATAGGTGTGGCCCCTCTATACCTGGGGAGAAGGGAAGGATGGATATTAACAAAACCATGAGTAGGAATTAAAAGAATTTCCTCCGGTACAATTTTACCATAAGCAGTCAAAATACAAATATCCAAACGGTATTTGCTCAATGCTTCTTGAAAACTTTCTGTTTTAAGGCTAACGGGTGTAAGAACAGGAATGTTGTATTTCCTGGCTACTTGTTCTACCGGGGTAGGGGAGAGAATATGTTTTCTTCCCTTGGGACGGGCGGGATTAGTTACCACTAAAACCGGCTGCCAATCCTCTTGGAGCAGTTCCTGGAGAACGATTTGAGCAAACTTTGATGAACCAAAAAACGCAAAACGCATACAATAAAAAATTAAAAATTCTTGTTAAAAAGATATGTTCTTCTTTGTTTCTTTCTTAATCTCCCTGGCCTTGTCGATAAATAGAATTCCATCCAAATGATCCGCTTCGTGTTGAATAACCCGGGCTAAAAGACCAAATGCTTTCATTTTCACTTTCTTCCCTGTCAGATCCAATGCCTTAAGGGTGATTTTACTGGGTCTTTCTACTTCTCCAAAATTGTTAGGTAAACTTAAGCAACCTTCTTCCATAACCGAACTGTCTTTAGAAAATTTACTGACAACCGGATTAATAAAAACATAGTCCTTGTTATCTACCCGACAGACGATAATTCTTTCCGGTTGGCCTAATTGAATCGCTGCTAAGCCAATGCCATTATTCTCTGCCATTACTTGCTTCATTTTATCTATTAAAAGATGCACCCTCTCATTGATATGTTCTACGGGAAGGCTTTTCTGGCGTAATGTTTTATTTTGTTCACCTGTTATTAATTCCATATATTAAAGAATATCTTTAGGATCGGCATTAATCTTCCATTGAGGAGGAACCACCTGCAGGAGTTTATTGCGAATCAGTAACTCTTTTTTGCTCAAGGAAGGCAAAAGAAGGTCGAGTCCTAAGGAAGCTGGCAACTGTTTATCTATCTTGCTTTCAAAATATTTAAACTTAATAAGAATATTCCACTTGTAATAATCTCTTTCCTTGAAGATAAAAGCTGGTCCTGGCCCCATTATAACAAAATTCTTTCTGTAAGTAGAGAGGGGAGGATGTTGCAATGCCTGCTCTAATCGGT
>CAZYGB010000004.1:0-14480 GCA_964647525.1 uncultured Candidatus Saccharibacteria bacterium
CCACAAGAAGTTTCAAATATTATTATCAAACTCCAAAACACTGGGTTTGAATCTTATATCGTTGGCGGTTGTGTTCGCGATAGTCTTTTGAAAAAAAAACCTAATGATTGGGATGTTGCTACTGCTGCTCGTCCTGAAGAAATCCAAAAACTCTTTCCGGACAGTGTTTACGAAAACCAGTTCGGAACAGTTTTAATTAAAACTGAATCTTCTGATCCTTCTCTAAAGATTATTGAGGTAACAACATTTAGACAAGAAAGAAAATACAGTGACAAGCGTCATCCTGATGAAGTAAAATTCGCTCATACTATTGAAGAAGATCTAAAACGTCGCGATTTTACTGTCAATGCCATAGCTCTTGCCTTTAAAGACAAAGAATTAACCCATAAAGAATCAAAGGGAAATTACAATTTCCCAGACTCCAGCTATGAAATTATAGATCCTTTTGACGGACAAAAAGATCTTAAAAGCAAACTGATTAGAACGGCAGGAAACCCGAAAGAAAGATTCTCAGAAGACGCCCTTCGTTTAATGCGCGCTGTTCGTTTTGCCTGTCAATTAGATTTTCAAATTGAAGAAAAAACACTACAGGCCATTACTGAAAATGCATCATTGCTTCAATACATTGCTCAAGAAAGAATAAGAGATGAATTCATTAAGATTATGCAAACATCCCAGGCAGCTGAAGGGATTCTTCTTTTATACAAAACTAATCTCCTTCATCAATTCTTGCCTGAATTAGAAAAAGGTGTAAATATCACCCAGAATAAGCACCATATATATACCGTTTGGGAACATCTCTGGCGTTCTCTGGACTATGCCGCTAAAAAAAATTACAGCTTGGAAGTACGCCTGGCAGCACTATTACACGATATTGGTAAACCCTATGTAAAAATTGGAGAAGGAGAAAATTCTACTTTTTATAATCATGAAGCTAAGGGAGCTTATCTCGCAAATAAAATTTTTTCTCGTCTTCATTTTTCTAATCAGCAATCAGAAAAAATACTAAAATTAATTCGTTATCATGGATTCGTTTACGATCCAGAAATAACTACTGATGCTGCTATCCGTCGCCTTCTAAAAAAAGTCGGTTCGGAAAATATTACCGAACTGGCTCAGGTAAGAGAAGCAGACCGAATTGGTTCCGGCTGCCCCAAGGCTATACCTTTCCGCCTCCGTTATTTTCTATTCCGAATAGAAAAAGTTAGCAAACAATTAAAAGGCGAGGAACCTTCCCTGAAAATGCTTGCCCTCAATGGAAATGATATAATAAAGATGCTTCAAATAACTCCTGGCCCCCAAGTAGGTACTCTGCTTAATATTCTCTTAGAGGAAGTTCTTGATGATCCTGAAAAAAATGAAAAAAAATACTTAGAGAAGAAAGCTAAAGAATTAAATAAATTATCAAAAGAAGATATAGCAGCATTAAATCAAAAAGCAAAACAAAAGTACGAAAATTTGTTAGAGGAAAGAGAAGAAATAATCAAGAAAAAATATCACGTCAATTAAAAAATTAATTAAGAGCGGGGTGTAGCGCAGTGGTCTAACGCGCAGCGTTCGGGACGCTGAGATCGTGGGTTCAAATCCCACCTCCCCGACTAATAACCATGAAAGTAATACTTCAAAATTGGATTAAACAATCTTTAGAAAAAATCATTCCTGACAAGAAAGACTTCTTGTCTTCCTTGGATATTCCTATTCAAACCTCTTTTCAGGTAGAACATGGGGATTACGCTACTCCTCTTCCTTTTACTTTAAAAGAAATCTTAAAAAAGGAACCTCAGGAAATAGCTCAATTGTTAAAACAAGAATTGGAAAATTCCCCTCTCCCCATGATAGAAAAAATAGAAATAGCCCAGAAAGGATACCTAAACTTCTTCATTAAAAAATCTGCTTTCCTTAAGAAATTAAATGATATTAATCAGGATTACAATTTATTCTTAAAACAGGCATCTTCTCCTCTAAATAAGAACAAAGTTGTTATTGTTGAGTATTCTTCCCCTAATATTGCCAAGCCAATGCATATTGGCCATCTCCGTTCCACTATTATTGGTGCTGCCTTAGCCAATCTCTATCAGGCATTAGGATATAAAGTAATTCGCTGGAACTATATCGGAGACTGGGGTACTCAATTCGGAAAATTAATTGCTGCTTACAAACTATGGGGAGACAAAAAAGAGGTAGAAAAAGATCCCCTTCCTACCCTGCTTTCTCTCTACCAAAGATTTCATAAAGAAGCTAAAAAAGATCCTTCGTTAGAAAAGAGGGGACAGGAAGAATTTAGAAAATTAGAAGAGGGAGACAAAGAAAATAGAAAACTGTGGCTCTGGTTTAAAAAAGAATCACTCCGAGAATTCAATAAGCTTTATGATTTTCTAGGAATAAAATTTGATGTAGTAAAAGGAGAAAGTGATTTAGAAAAAGACTTACTTCCTTTGTTACAGGAACTTTCCCAAAAGAAATTAACTCAAAAAAGTCAGGGAGCTTTAATATTTCCTTTAGAACAATTTCATCTTCCCCCTGCTCTTTTACAAAAATCAGATGGAGCTACACTTTATCTTACTCGAGATCTAGCCAGTCTTATTGAACGCCTTAAAACATATCATCCTCAGAGAATTCTTTATGTAGTAGCTAATGAGCAATCTCTCTATTTCCAGCAATTGTTTGCCATTGCTGAAGTTCTAAAATTAAATCCTGGGACTGAATTAATTCATACCAAATTCGGTTTGGTATTAGATCAAGATGGAAAGAAATTCTCTACCCGGGAGGGAAAATTGATTCCTCTCCAGGAGGTACTGGAAGAAGGAATTAACAGAGCATTAGCCATTGTAAAAGAAAAGAATCCTAGCTGGTCTCCCCAAAAACAAAAAGATACTGCCCAAACTATTGCTCTAGATGCCTTAAAATTTAATGACCTCAAAGAATATCGCTTAATGGATATCGTCTTTGCTTGGGATAAAATGCTTTCCTTGAAAGGTAGTAGCAGCGTCTATTTACAATATTCCTATGCCCGTCTTTACAAAATTCTCACCAAGGCTGGAATTATTAAGGGAAAAGACTGTACTTCTCTGAATCAACCGATAGAGATTACCCTTATTAAAAAACTGCTTGACTTTCCAGATGTTATTAAACAAAGTGCTTTTGATTACTCACCCAATCAATTAGCTACCTACCTTTTATCTCTAGCTGATTGGAGTAACCGTTATTATGAAAAGGTTCCCATTCTAAAGGAAGAGAAGACCGAACAAAGAGAAGCTCGTTTAATTTTAATCAAATCTATTACTATCACCCTGGAAAAAGGGTTGAATATTCTTGGGCTTACTGCTCTTCTGGAAATTTAAAAATATTCCTATTACCTTTGATTTTTCTGGAAAATTAACGTAAAATAAAGAAGGTCCTCAAAGATCTTCTTTGTTATTATATATTAAGCGAGATTATGCGAGTGTCGTATAGTGGTAGTACACAACCCTTCCAAGGTTGAGACGAGGGTTCGATTCCCTTCACTCGCTCTCCATAATACAATTTATGCCATTTCATTCAAAAACAAAAAAACCATCACAAAGAGTCTTTTCTGCTACTCGCCCCAGCGGTCCCCTTCATCTCGGTAATTACCTAGGAGCTCTTAAGGGATATTTACAGTTACAGGAAAAAAGTGATCTTGATTGTATTTATGCCGTAGTTGATCTTCATGGTATTACCTCTCCCTATCAACACCAGAATTACCCTCAGCAAGTTCAAGAGATTGCCCTAGAGTATCTTGCCTGTGGCCTTAATCCTAAAAAAGCCCATCTTGTTATTCAATCTCGTATTCCAGAACACGTAGAATTAGCTTATCTTTTAAGTACTCTATATCCTGTTTCTCGTTTAGAGCAACTTCCTACTTACAAGGATAAGAAAAAAGAACAACCCCACTATATTAATATGGGGTTATTGTACTATCCTATTCTAATGGCAGCAGATATTTTGTTATATAAAGCCCAATTAGTTCCCGTGGGGGTAGATCAGCTGCCTCATTTGGAGGTGGCACGAGAAATTGCTCGTGCTTTCAATCGCCGTTTTGGCAAGACCTTTCCTGAACCTCAGCCATATCTTGTTTCTACTTTTTCTATCCCATCTCTAGACGGCAAGGGAAAAATGAGCAAATCTTATCCTAATAGCTATATTAGCCTCCTTGATGACGCTGCTACTATTCAAAAGAAAATCGCTAAAGTAGCTACTGATAAGGGATCCGGGAAAACTATTCCTACAAAGGGAGGGGTAGCTGTCCTTCTCCAACTTATAGAAATCCTAGAAGGAAAAGACAAAAGAAGAACTTACGAAAGTATGTATCTTAAAGATGGTATTTCCTACAACAACTTAAAAGCAGAACTTACTCAAGTTATTGTAAAATTCCTTCAGCCTATTCAGAGTGAGAGGAATTATTACCAGCAGCATCCTGAGATTATCAAGAATATTCTTAAGGAAGGAGAAGAATACGCCCGTCCAATCGCCCAAAAGACATTAGCTGAGGTAAAGGAAAAGATGGGCCTTAGTTACAACTTCTAACCTTATTGTTATGGATGATCAATCTTCTGCTAACATTTTAGAAGTTATTCAAACAGAAAATTTGAAAAAGGACTATGGATTTATTTCTGCTGTTGACGGAATATCTTTTTCGGTAAACAGGGGAGAACTTTTCGGTTTTCTGGGACCTAACGGAGCGGGAAAAACTACTACCATCAATATCCTTTCCACTCTTACTCTTCCCACCTCAGGAGTAGCATATGTTAATGGTTTTAATGTAGTTACTCAATCCAATCAAGTTAGAAGATCAATTGGTTTAGTTTTTCAGGAGACCACTCTTGATAATCATCTTACTGCTGAAGAAAATCTCTTTTTGCACGCAATGTTATATGATGTTCCCTTCAAGGAATTCATGCGGAGAAGAAGAGAAGTATTAAAACTGTGTGAGCTATGGGACAGAAGAAAAGGGTTAGTCAATACTTTTTCTGGGGGAATGAAAAGAAGATTAGAAATAGCCCGGGCTTTGATTCATTGGCCCCAGGTTCTTTTTCTTGATGAGCCCACAGTGGGATTAGACCCCCAAACAAGAAATAAGATTTGGGATTATATTTCTACCGCTCAGAAGAAAACCAATATGACCACCTTTCTTACCACCCAATATATAAATGAGGCTGATAATTGTGATCGAATTGCTATCATTGATCACGGAAAGATAGTAGCTCTTGATAGTCCCGATAATTTAAAGAAAATGATAGGCGATGATATTATTACCATTTGCACTTCTGATAACAAAAAGGCGGAAAAAGAATTCCGCATTAAATTCCCTCAAGGACATATAAAGAACATTGGCAAAGAAATTCAAATAGAAACAAATAAGGGGGATGAGTTTATTCCCACTCTGGTAAAAATTATTACCCCTCGTATTACTTCCCTAGTTCTTCATCGCCCTACTTTGGAAGATGTTTTCTTAGAACTGACAGGACGGAAAATCAGAGAGGAAAATAATGGAAAAATTAAAGAGGAAGAGGCAGTTTTTGATCTATCTTCCTTCTTCTCCCTTTTTGCCCCGCCTCCTGAAAAAATAGAGCAAGAAAAAACAGAAGGGATTACAGAAGGACAAGATATTCTAAGTAATAAAGACACATTAGATAATCAAGATGGAGAAGCAGAAGATGTCAAAATTAATATTGAGAAACAAGAATCATCGCAAACCGGAGAACCAAACAAAGAACAAAACAATGGATAACCAATCCCTACAATACCTACAATCAAAATCATTTTTACGCCAATTTAAATCCATTTCTATTATCTGGTATCGAGAAATTATTATTTATTTTCGTAACAGATTAAAATTGTTCACCTCTATCTTTCTTCCCTTGCTTATTCTAGTGTTTTTAGGCACGGGAATGAAAACAATTCTTCCCACTAATATACTTCCCTATGATTTTTCTGAGGTATTTTTCTCTGGAATTCTTGGTTTGAGTGTAGCAATTATGGCCCTTTCCTCAACAATGACTATTGTCTGGGACAGAGAATTTGGTTTCTTAAGGGAAATTCTAGTTTCTCCAATTTCCCGTACTGATATTGCCGTTGGTAAAATTTTAGGATCCTGTACTGTAGCGCTTTTCCAGGGATTTCTTCTTCTTCTCGTGTTTCCTTATGTTCATATTGTCTTTTCTCCCGCTATTTTCTTAGCTACTTTAGGAGTAATCTTTTTATTAACCTACGGAATGTCTGCCATCGGAATTTATTTTGCCTCTCGTCTCCAAAGGACAGAAAGTTTTTCTTTTCTCACTCAGCTTGTTTTTGCCCCTATGGTTTTTCTTTCTGGGGCTCTCTTCCCTCTCACCGCTGCTCCCGTTTGGATGATCAAGGCTGCTTCCTTTAATCCCCTTGCTTATGGTATTGATGCTCTGCGTTGGACCATTCTTCACTCTTCCTTCTCCCACTCTCAATTGGTAAATATTACTCTCCATCCTCTTTTTACTTGCTTGCTTGTTTTGATTATCTTTAATATCATTATGACGTTCCTTAGTATTAAAGTTTTCCAAAAAATAAAATAAAAATCTTTTTATAATTTTATGATTATTAAATGGTTTGGTTATTCTTATTTCAGAATTGATACCCAGAACAAAATACTAGCTATTAATCCCTATAGCGAAGCTGATACCGGATTGCGACCAGCTTATTTCAAATCTGATATTCTTCTTCTTTCTAATCCCAAAAATGATATCCGGAAAAAGACAGATATAAAGGATGAACCCTTTCTTTTAGCAGGAGCGGGAGAAATAGAAAAGGGAAATGTTTTTGTTGAAGGAGTTGTCAGTAGTTACGATGCCAAGGAAAAAGAATCATCTAATTTAAATATAATCTATATTATTGATTCAGAAGATATTATCGTAGCTCATTTAGGAAACTTGAGAAAAAAGAAACTTCGAGACAGTATTTTAGAAAAAGTATCTCAGGCTGATATTCTTCTGCTTCCGATAGGAGGTCATGATGGCCTTGATGCTGAAGAAGCCATGTTCCTCACTAATCAGATTGAGCCAAAAATTGTTATTCCCATGAACTACGCCCTCCCCGGAGGGAAGGTTAAATTAGATCTAGCAGACAAATTCATAAAAACGTTTGAGAAGAAATCAGAGAAACTGTCCAAACTTGTTATTAAAAAGAATCAACTTCCTTCTGAAACTAAATTAATAATTCTAGAAAAATCTTAATATGGCAGATAAAGAAGATAACAAAAATTATCGGAGGAATATTTCTGACGAATTGAAGGACTCTTATTTGGATTACGCCATGTCCGTGATTATATCCCGAGCTCTTCCTGATATCAGGGATGGTCTCAAGCCTGTTCAAAGAAGAATTCTTTTCGCTATGTATAAGATGGGGCTACAGCAAACTACCAAATTTAGAAAGTCAGCTTCAGTAGTTGGAGAATGTTTTGCAAAAGACACTTTAGTATCAACTAAGGAAGGATTAAAGCCAATTCAAAGCATTGAAGTTGGAAACCAGGTTTACACTCAAGAAGGATTAAGAAAGGTTATCCAACTTTTTGAAATGCCAAAGAAATCATTATTGAAAGTCGGACTAGAAAACGGAGTTTCTAATGTTGTTACTCCCTCCCAGAAATTCAAAGTTTTAACATCTAACTGGAAAACAGAATGGAAAGAAGCAAAAGACTTACAGCAAGATGATTATTTAGTTGTCAAAGCAGATTATCCGGAGATTAAAAACTTAGTAAAATTAGTCCCAATTAAACAGAATCAACCTTTTTACCTAGACAAAGAAATAGCTTACTTCCTGGGAATGTTTGTTTCTGAGGGATCAATTTCTAATGATTACGGCAAGAAAAAGCTCCCTCGAATTGGCATTACTAATAATAGCTTAGAAATAATAAGAAAATTAGTATCAGTCTTAGATCAGAAATTCGCTTACCAACCAACTATCGAAGTTAAAAATTACCAGCTTAAAAACAAGCAAGGGAAAATTATAAACAATAAAAGATATTTTATAAGAATTAACAGAAAAAGCATTAATAAATTTTTTGTATCTAATTTTAAACTGGAAGGTAAAAAGGCATTCACTAAAGACATTCCCTCTCAAATTTTCCTCTCTCCCAAAGAAGTTATATTTGCCTTCGTCAGCGGGTTAATTGATGGTGATGGTTCAGTCCATAAAAACAGAAAGGTAATCCACTATGGCTCTATCTCTGAAAAGCTAATAAATCAATTGCAGGTTCTTTTATTATCTCAAGAAATATTTACTCAAAAATATAAAAATACAAAATTAAAAAAACACTATCTTGGTAACCAGGAAATTATTAGTCGCCATCCGTTTTACTGGTTAGAGGCTAGCGGAGAAAATGTTCTTACATTATCCTCCAAACTAGTACTCTTTAGCCCTATTAGAAAGGAGCGAGTTTCAAGATTACAAAATAGCCCGCTTACCGGAAATGATAAAAAAGGATTTCATAAGTTTGATATCATTCCCTATGCTGGAAAAATGTTATTTTCCGAATTAAGCAAGAATCATTTAGGAGGAGGTTGGTATCAAGATATAGAAGGAAACAAATTTAGAAGAGGGATAAAGTATCCCCAGGGAAACTATAATAAAATAAGATATTCCTCTGATCTTTGGGGAAAGCCTTTGAGGAAAACTCAAGTTATTGATTGGGGAATAGCACCTAAATTAGAAAGAATGGGTTCTCCTCTTTTTGAATTTCTGGAAAGTATTATGAAAAATAAAATTTATTTCTTTAAGGTTTCTTCAATAGACAAAGTTGCTCCCGAGAGAACTTATGATTTAGAGGTAGAAGACGACCACGAATTCGTAGCCAACGGAATGATTTCTCATAATTGTCTTGGTAAATATCATCCTCATGGGGATTTATCTGTCTACGATGCTACGGTTAGAATGGCTCAAGTTTTTTCCCTCCGTTATCCTTTAGTGGAAGGACAGGGAAATTTTGGCTCCGTCGATGGTGATCCTCCAGCAGCTCCCCGTTACACAGAATGCCGTCTTTCCAAAATTGCAGAAGAGATGCTCACTGATATCGAAAAGGATACAGTTGATTTTGTACCCAATTATGATGGAACTAGAAAAGAACCCAGTTTCCTTCCTTCCAAAATACCTCAATTTCTTCTTAATGGAGGTATGGGTATTGCAGTAGGAATGGCTACCAATATTCCTCCCCATAATCTTACTGAGGTAACCAATGCCCTTCTCCTTCTTATTGATCATCCCCAATCCTCCTTAAAGGAAATCATGAAATTTATTAAGGGTCCGGACTTTCCTACCGGGGGAATTATTTTTGGTCAACAAAATATTCTGGAAGCATATGCCCAAGGAAAAGGAACTATTGTCTGCCGGGGAAAAACTGAAATTCAAGAAGAAGACAAAGGAAGTAAAATTATCATTACTGAAATTCCTTACCAGGTTAATAAAGCGACTTTAGTTGCTAATATTGCTCATTTAGTAGAAGAAAAAAAGATCACTGGAATAAAAAATCTTCGTGATGAATCTGATAAAGATGGGTTACGTGTCGTTATTGAGTTAAAACCAAATACTGAAGCCCGTCGGGTTTTGGGACAAGTATTTAAATACACGGAATTAGAAAAATCTTTTCATCTTAATATGCTGGCCTTGGTAGAAAATGGACGTCAGCCCCAAATCTTATCCATTAAAAATGCCCTGGAGGAATATATCGAACATCGTAAAAATGTCGTGCGCCGTCGTACTCTTTTCCTTCTTCAAAAAGCTCAGGAGAGAGCCCATATTTTAGAAGGATTAGATAAAGCCCTAAATCACATTGACGCCATTATCAAGTTAATTAAATCCTCCAGTAGTAGAGAAGATGCCAAGAATAAGTTGATGGCTAAATATCATTTTAGCATAGTGCAGACCGATGCTATCCTGGAAATGAAACTACAAAGCCTTGCTAAATTAGAAAGAGTAAAGGTAGAGAATGAATTAAAGGAAAAGCGCAAAGAAATCAAAGAATACCAAAGTATACTGAAAGAACCCCGTCAAATTCTCAAGATTATTAAGGAGGAACTACAGGAAATACAAACAAAATATGGTGACGCTAGAAGAACTAAGGTAGAAGCACCGCTTCCTGATGCCATTTCCCAGGAAGAACTTATTCCTTCCCAAGAAACCTTAATTACTTTTTCTCACAGCGGATATATCAAGAGAATGCGTCCTCTGGGTTTGAAAGGGCAAAAAAGGGGAGGAAAGGGAGTTATTGGCTATGAAGCAAAAAATGAGGATGATTTTCTTACCTTCATCCTTTCCTGCAATACCAGAGACAACCTTCTTTTCTTCACTGACCAAGGTCATGTTTTTCGTCTCCAGGCTTATGAAATAGAAGAGACTTCCCGCACTGCCCGAGGAAAAAGTATTCAAAACTATCTCAACCTGAGACCTCAGGAAAAAATAAGAGTCATATTCAAGTATTCCCCTTCTGCAACCAATCTTCGTTATCTTATTTTAGCAACAGAAAAAGGTACCATTAAAAGAACCTTCTTAGAAGAATATAAAAATGTTCGCCGGGGAGGTCTGGCTGCCATTAATTTAACCAGTAACGATAAACTAGTAGGGGCTGCTTTGAGTCAGGGAGACAATAATATAGTTCTCGTAACTCAACAAGGGCAAGCAATCCGTTTTCCTGAAAAAAATATCCGTCCTCTTCGAAGAGTAGCGACAGGAGTAAGAGGAATTAAGTTAGCCAAGAATGATAAGGTTATTAGTTTGATTAGTGTTAGTTCTGAAGAAAGCAAGTTTAAGCCTACCATTCTTGTTATTAGTAGTAATGGTTTTGGAAAGAAGACAAATCTAACTGACTATCGTTCTCAAGCCAGAGGAGGCAAGGGAATAAAAACAGCTAAAATTACTGAGAGAACAGGTTCTCTAGTACGAGCTTGTCTGATAAAAGACGAGGAATCATTAGTAGCTATCTCCAGAAAAGGACAAATCATCAAATCATCCCTCAATGAAGTATCTGTACTCCGGCGTTCTACCCAGGGAGTACGCATTATGAAAATGGCCTCGGATGATGCTGTTGCCGATATTACTCTATTGTTGTAATATATAGGTAGAAATAAAGTATGATGAACTTCCTTAATCCAGATAAAGTAGTAAGGCTGCTTCCTTTAAAAGAAGGAATGACTGTAGCTGATTTTGGCTGTGGTTCTGGATATTTCAGTATAGCTATTGCTAAAGTTATCCAACCAAGCGGCAAGGTAATTGCTCTTGATATTTGGAAACAGGCGTTAGAATCCCTTAATTTTCGGGCGAGAACTGCTAATTTGAGCCATGTTGTAACAACCCAATGGGCCAATTTAGAAAAAGAACGGGGCAGCCATCTCACCAATGATTCCTGTGATCTGGTCCTGATATCCAATATCCTCTTTGAGGTGGACAATAAAAATGCCATTATTGCTGAGGCCCATCGAATTCTAAAACCAGAAGGGATTTTGGTACTTATCGAGTGGGAAAAAGATAAATTACCTTCCAAAGAATTTCTCCATTCTTTAAGTAAGGATGATGCCCTAATTCTTCTAGAAAAATATGGGTTTAAACTGGAAAGAGAACTAGCCCTGGGGGCTACTCATTATGGATTTATAGCAAAGTTAATCAGCAAAAGTAAATAAAAAATATGACCTTTACTCCTCGCCAAAAAAACATAGTTATCTTTGTTGTTTTAATTGTATTAGTCATTATTTTTATAGGCGTTAAGTTTCACCGTACTGCTTCCCGTCCCGTGACATTAGAAATGTGGGGCATTATTGATGATCCTCAAGTGATCTCTTCCCTTACCACCAAATACCATCGTCTTTATCCCAATGTTTCCATTAAATACAGCTCTAAAAAACAAGAAACTTATCCTCAAGAACTTCTGCAAGCTTTTGCTTCCGATAAATCACCTGATGTATTTATGCTTTTTGGTAATTGGCTTCCTCTCTATGAAGACAAAATTACCCCCCTCAATATACAGAGGGATAAAATACTTAATCTAAAAACATTTAATGAGCTTTATCCTGAAGCAGCTGGTCAAGAACTTATTCAAGGTGAATATTTAAAGGGAATTCCTCTCTATATTGATACATTATCTCTCTATTACAATAAAGATGTCTTTAATTATTATAATATTGCCCTTCCTCCTGCTACCTGGGAAGAGGTATTAAAGCTTGTTCCTCAACTACGAAAAACTAGCCCGGAGGGACAAATTACTAAAGCTGCTATTGCTATGGGCACAGGTAGTAATACTAATTGGAGTACCGATATTCTGGCTGCTCTAATGATGCAACAGGGAAGTTCTGTTATTGACCCCCAAACAAAACAGGTAACTTTCCAGGAATCCAGACGTGAATCTGATAGTAGTTATAAAATGATTTCTCCGGGAGAAGAAGCCCTTAAATTTTATACCCAGTTCGCTAACCCCCGTTCCCGGTATTATACCTGGGGTAGTGAATTCCTTAACTCCGTTCCTGTTTTTACCATGGATGGGGCATCAATGCTTATTGGCTATAACCGTGCTCAGAAAATAATCAAGGAAAATAATCCTGGCTTAAATTATGGAATTGCCCCCCTTCCTCATTTCGCTAACAGCTCTACTAATGTTAATGTGGCCAGTATTATGACATTGGTGGTAAGCAAGCGTTCACCTCATTCCCAAATTGCTTGGGATTTCCTTAAGTTCCTGGCTCAAAAAGATAATGCCCAATTCTATTTCCTGCAAACAAAAAATCCTCCCGCCCGTCGTGATTTGATTCAGTCTTACCTTACCGATCCCCAGGCTGGTGTCTTTATTGGCCAAACCCTTAGTAGTAAAACCTGGTATCAACCCGACTTCCAACAAGTTTTTCAAATATTCAATGACATGATTGATAGTGTCTTAAAGCAAGGAATTGACCCCGCTCGGGCAATCATGAATGCTGCTGATAGAATAAATCTAATTATCAAACAAAATAAATGAGCAAAAACATTTCCAAAATCTTCCTCCTTATATTAGGGATAACATTTCTTCTTCTCCCTCTTCTTGCTAGTGCTGATGGTCTTGTTCCCTGTGGTGGACCGGGAGAAGCAGAGTGTACCGCCTGTGATCTGTTAGTCCTCTTACAGAATGTTATCAAATTTGGTATTAAAATGGCTTCTTTAATAGTAATCGTCTTTGTTGTTTATGGTGGATTCCGTTGGATCCTTTCCGGTGGTAATCAGGCTCAAATTCAAGCCGGACATAAAGCCATTATGGGAGCCATAATAGGATTCATCATTATTCTCTCCGCCTGGATTATCGTTAACACCGTCTTTTGGCTTATTGCTCAAGCAGGTGGCGATGACGAATATATCGGTACTTGGTATAAAATTGAATGTGAGATGCCATCAGCTCTATCTCCAGCAGGTGATAAAGGAAGTCTTGTTGGTAACGCTAGTAGTAGTGGCAGTAGTGGAAGTAGTAATAATACCTGCGAAAACATTACAATGAATGGTGAATATTACTATCATTGTACATCACCTGATAATTGTAAAGATATTACATCTGGTGGACCGAAAAATGCAGGACAAATGGATTGCCCTGACGAATCTATTTGTTGTGAACCGAAAGATCCTGGTGCCATTGTCTCTCCAAATCCTTCCCCTTCTGAAATAGTTACGCCAAACTATTCTATAGAATGCCAGGATTCTGATGGAAAAGATATCTATACAGCTGGCTACGTGACTTACAAAGGAAGAAAATACGAGGATATATGTGTGGCAGCTTGCAAAAAGACCGAAAAAACTATGATTGTGGAATATTACTGCAGTAATCAATTCGGTGGTACGCTACCTCAAGCTTTGAGCACAAAGAGTGAGTGTCCTAGTCATCAGTGCTTAATTGGAGCTTGCGTACCAGCAGAATAATTTAATATATTAATTATGTCTTATAAAAATTTAAAGTATTTGCTTCATATTAGCTTTGTTATTTTCTCTTGTTTCTTACTTATACTTTCCTTTTGTCTAATTATTTTAAATACTCCTGTTGAAGCTGTGGAGGATCCAGGAGGTAATTTTAAAGATGCTTTCGATCTTAATAATAATGGGGATCAACCTGCTCCACCTGACATTCTTAACACAGAATCACAAAATAATGAAGTTGTTTTTGAAAATCCCTTAGGGCATACAACGACAACAGAAGGATTGGTAAATAGCATTCTTGCCTTTGCTCTTAAGCTTGCTATTGCTATTGCTACCATTATGATTGTCTGGTCTGGATTTCTCTTTGCTACTTCTGCAGGAAATGAAGAAAAAATCAAAACAGCTCAGAAAACACTAATTTGGGCAATAGTAGGATTAGGAATAGCTATTATAGCCACCACCATACCCGCTTTAATTAAAGAATTTCTTGGAGAAAGCCAACAGACCGAGACAGGTTGGAGATGCGACTATGCCAGAGGAGAATGCGAAGGTGGAGTATCTAATGCACCCTATTCTTC
>CAZYGB010000005.1:0-14041 GCA_964647525.1 uncultured Candidatus Saccharibacteria bacterium
TTAGGAATACTTTCCCTTCTCATCAGCTTCGGTCAGAAGTTCCTGCTGGAGAACTTGGGGCGGGGGAGAGGGCATTCAGCATGAAAAGTGAGCTTGAGAAGGGTGATGATTCTGTCCACTGCGGAATGATCGGTTATGAAAGCGATCACTCTCATCTGGCCACCGCATGTAGGACATATGAGGGGATCATCTTTGTCCAGCCTTTTGGGGGCAGATGTTGTTCCTACTGGATGATCGGATACTTCCAATGTATTATAAGGATTTCCTTTGCCTTCCACAAATTTTTTTCCCCAGGTTCCAGCATAATTTTCCTCTGAAAAATCAGCAAAAGTGTTTTTATTAATAAGGTTTATCTCCGCCCTCACTCCAGCGGTTCACCAAAAACCTCTTCCAGTTTTAACAAACGCCTCCAGTTTTTATTAACTTCGCCCTGGATATATTCTATCTCTTCTTCTGTTAGATGCCGAAAACGGCCCTGAAGCTTGAGATGTTCGGAAACAGGCTTGGGATTCTTTCTTTTCTTGTTAATTTTGTAAACCCCGTTTTCAACCTCGTAAATAGGAAAGGCATTTGTCTCAGTTGCAAGCCTTGCAACTTTTATCGTAATGTTAGGAGGATATTTCCAACCTGGGGGACACGGTGAATGAATATGAAGGAATTGTGTACCTTTGATTTCTTTTGCTTTTTTGACTTTCCGGATAAGATCTTCTGGATAAGCAATATTTGCTGTAGCTCAGTAAGGAATGTGATGTGCTACCATGATTTCTATTATGTTCTTTTTTGGGCCTCTTTTATAGTGCTTCACTGGCGTTGTTGTAGTCCATGCACCGTGAGGAGTAGCAGATGATCTCTGGATACCTGTATTCATGTAGGCTTCATTATCGTATACAATATAGATTATATTATCCTCTCTTTCTGCAGCTCCTGAGAGTGCCTGAATACCGATATCAAAAGTCCCGCCGTCCTCCAGCCCAGGCCAGTGCAGTAACATCATCCTGACCCAACTGGGAAAGTGCATGGCTTATACCAGAAGCTGTCGAAGCTGCTGTTTCAAAAGCCGAGTGATGTATTGGCACTCCTGAAGCAGAATAGGGGAAAGGCCCATCAATAACAGACCAACAGCAGGCAGGAATAGCCATAATGGTCTTGCGGCCTAGAGCCTTCAACGCATACCGCATAGCTAATGCTCCACCACATCCCTGACAGGCAAGATGACCGGGTGACATTATTTCTTCTTCAGGAATAGTAAGTTTAATTTTTCTTTTTTTTGTTTCTGCTTCAGTGCTCATTTTTTCACTTCTATCCAAATCAAATTGCTGGGTTCGTTATCCTGCATGTGGGCTACCATTGATTCGATATCTGAAATTGAAACATCTCTCCCGCCCAGACCAGTAATGAACCCGTAAAGCGGTACATTAGAACCGTACATCGAAGCTTTTATTTCTGAAAAGAAAGGTCCCTCGTGACCAAAAGAAACGGCTCTATCAATTACACCAACCTTTTCAGCACGTCCAAGAATTTGGCAAACTTCTTTCTCTGGGAAAGGCCGAAAATAACGAATTTTTAAAAGACCTACGCTAATCCCCTTCTCGCGCATTCTGTCTAAAGCATCCTTGGTCGTTCCTGCAATTGTTCCGTCTAACTCTCCAGCTTCTCAAAGGTTTCTTTTGCAGCCAGGGCGTTTTCTTCTTTCTTTATGGGAATTTTTTCCTTTATTGCTTCCATAATCGATTCTATGGAAGCTAATTTTGTTGCCTTGACAACTGCTCCGAGAATAGCGGTGTTAACAATGGTAGCAGCTTCGCTTCCCAGACTGTATTTCAGAGCAATAGAAGAACAATCCACAGTATAAATGTGGGGATTTTTTGTATCGGGGAACGAAAATGTTTCAGGCTTACGTCCAGTGTTTATGATGATTATTCCATCAGGTTTAAGTCCATCGGTAAGGGGGATAGCCCCTATGAGCGTGGGATCAAGCACTACTAACACGTCAGGTTCGTAAATGTAGGAGTGAATCCTGATCTCCTCATCACTGATCCTGGTAAAAGCTGTTACAGGAGCTCCACGACGTTCCACACCAAAAAAAGGGAAAGCTTGTACTTCTTTCCCTTCGCTGAAAGCAGCTATGGCAAGAATGTCAGAAGCCTTCACAGCCCCCTGTCCACCTCTACCGTGAAAACGTATCTAAATCATTAATTTCCTCCACTGCTTTTTCTCTTAATTGTCTATAAAATATAAATAGTAATCTTATTTAATTATAGAAAATACTGTTATTACGCAAGTGAATTCTCATGAATATTTTTCCATTGTCTAGAAGAAATAATAGAACTTTTTCAAAATGTTCTATTGTTTCTACATCTATGTTGTCAAGCATAAAATGATAATTCCGTCTAAACATGCAGTAAGTGATGTTATATGCAGGTTAAAAGAGATGACAGCGAGCAGGTTGAGGAAAAAGTTTCCGTGGTTGGGGAGGAAGGTATTTTGGAAAGAGAACGTGGTGTAGTTGCCTGGATATTTCGTATTAACAGTGGGAATAGAGGAGAAGAAGATACTGAAATATGTACAATGGCAATAGAGCCAGGATTTAGGTCAAGCTAAGCTTGATTTTTGATAAGTTCAATGGATTTAGATGTGTGTATTTATAGAAAAAATGGCAAAATCCGGACAGATATCCTCGCAAACTTTACAATTTTCACACCCCTCTTCATCAACAACTACAGGATAATGATAACCTTTATTATTAAAATCCTGAGAAGCCTCGAGAATTTGTTTAGGGCAGTATTCAATACAAAAGCCGCATCCCTTACAACGGTTCTTAATTATATAGACTATCCCCTTAAACACCCTGGGCTTATATTCGTTTTTACTTTCCTCTAATTTCATCAGCGTATTGATATCCTCTTTCAAATGCCTTTAAATTAACTTCTATAAAAGCTTTTTTCACGGAGGTTTTAATACTTTCTATCATAGCTTCTTTGGAAATAATACTTGTTACGCCAAGAAAGAATCCTAGCATGATAATATTAGCGACTATTTTATTGCCCATTTCCTCAGCAAATATCGTTGCAGGGATTCCAAATACCTTTTTATTGTCTACAGGTGCTTTCTTTACAAGATCGCTATCCACAAAGGTAAAACCTCCAGGAGTTATTTCATCAGCATATTTTTCATATCCTTCCTTAGACAGCACAATAAGAAAATCTGCCTTTTTTACCAAAGGATAACTCACCTTTCTTTTTTCTATAACCACAGCTGCACTGCATGCACCACCTCTCGCCTCAGGGCCGTAACTCTGGGTAAATGAAGCATTTTTACCATCATATAAAGATGCAGCTTTTCCAATAATATATCCACTCAAAATAATTCCCTGACCACCAAAACCGGAAATCCTTATATTGTTCCTATCCATTATCTCGCTTTTGTCTGCTCTGTTTGATAATCCAGAAAAGTAGGTCTTTCAACGTCCACGAATTTTCCCACCACTATTTCTTTACCTGTTTCTAGAGGAATATTTTTGGTATCAGCCCCGTTTTCTATGCGCGAGTTTTCGTGGTAATATTTAATCATGTCAAGACCATCACCAAGCCGGTTATACCGGGAATATACAGTAGGACATGGCGATACTATTTCAAGAAATGAAAATCCCCGTTTTGTTATAGCCTCAGCCATTGAATGGGTCATCCTTCTTATATGAAGCGGTGTCCACCTTGCAACGTAAACAGCACCGCTTGATTCTGCTAAATAGGAAAGATTAAAGGGATGTTCAAAACACCCGTACGGTGAGGTTGAAGTCCTGGCACCTAAAGGGGTGGTAGGAGCTACCTGTCCTCCTGTCATACCATAAATAAAATTATTTATACAAAATACTGAAATATCAACATTCCTTCTTGCTGCATGGATGAAGTGGTTGCCTCCGATTGCAAATAAATCACCATCACCTGAAAAGACTATAACTGTTAGATCAGGATTTGCTAACTTGACGCCAGTAGCAAATGGAATCGCTCTACCATGGGTAGTATGAAAAGAATCTAAGTTCACATACCCGGCTACTCTCCCTGTACAGCCTATCCCCGAGATAACTACTGTCTTATCAGGATCAATCCCTGCTTCATCCAGCGCCTTTATAAAACAGGCTACAGCGGTTCCGATACCACACCCGGGACACCAGATGTGAGGTATTCTCTCCATCCTTAATAGATGTTCAAGAGGATGTTTTGGTATCTTATCCATTAAACCAACTCTTTTATAATCTTATATATATCATCAGCGTCATGAACATCACCGCCTGCATGAGAGACCGGAACTACTTTTGAGTCCTTGCTCACCGCTCTTTCGACTTCTCTTACTATCTGTCCAAGATTTATTTCCGGAACAACCCATGCCTTTATTTTTTGGGAAAGCTCAGCAACTCTTTTTTCAGGAAACGGCCACACTGTCAGTAACCTTAACTGCCCTATCTTTATACCTTCCCTTCTTGCCTTTTCCACAGTCGGAGGTACTACTCTAGATGTGACGCCGTAAGAAACTACTACTATTTCAGCATCTTCTAAATTTTTTTCCTCCAAAATGATAATGTCATCTGCATTCTTGCGAATTTTATTTACCAGTCGCCTGACTAGTTTATCATGCGCTTCAATAGTCATATCAGGATACCCTCTTTCATCATGGGTAAGGCCTGTAGAATGAAGCTTGTACCCTTCACCAAAATTTGCCATTTGAGGAACTAGATCATCTTCGGGCTGATACGGGAGATAATCTTTTGGAGATTTTTGTGTTTTACGGCGGTCAAACACCTTAACTCTCTCAGGTTTGGGCACAACAACTTTTTCTGTCATATGGCTAACAAGTCCATCGGTAAGGATAAAAACAGGCAGCCTGTATTTTTCAGACAAGTTGAAAGCCTTTACAGTCAGGTCAAAACACTCCTGTGATGATTCTGGAGACAGAGCGATAACCTCATAATCTCCATGTGTACCCCATCTTGCCTGCATCATATCTGACTGAGCAAAACTTGTAGGCAGCCCCGTGGAAGGCGAACCCCTCTGAGAATTAACAATAACACAGGGAGTCTCTGTCATAATTCCCAAACCAAAGTTTTCCAGCATAAGGGAAAGGCCGGGGCCGGATGTAGCAGTCATCGATTTCACACCACTCCAGGAAGCACCAAGTATTGACGCCATGGATGCAAGCTCATCTTCCATCTGGATATATACACCACCAAGAAGCGGGAGCCTAAGAGCCATTCTCTCTGCAATCTCTGAGGCGGGAGTAATAGGATATCCACCAAAGAAACGACAACCCGCTGCTATAGCTCCTTCAGCAATAGCAATATTGCCTTGCCAAAAATGTTCACCCGTTAAGATAGATTTCTTGTCTTTGTAATGACGTTCACTCACAATTGACTTCCTTTTTTTGCCTCACTCTGTACATATATTTTTCATTTAATATCCGGCGCAGCAGATACCAAACAGTCATAAATATCACTAGAAGTCTCTGCCATTTTAACTCCTGCTGAAGATAGCGTATCAATTTTTTCTTTTGCTCCTCCGCGTCCTCCTGAAATAATAGCACCTGCGTGTCCCATTCGTTTTCCCGGAGGAGCAGTTATTCCGGCTATATAGCCTACTACGGGCTTTTTTATTTCCCTTTTTATAAAATCAGCAGCTTCCTCCTCCATCGTACCACCTATTTCTCCTATTAAAACCATTGCTTTAGTTTCCTGGTCATCTTCAAATAATTTTAGCAAGTCAATAAAATTTGTGCCAATTATCTTGTCTCCACCTATTCCAATACAAGTAGACTGCCCAATACCTCTTTTCGTAAGCTGGTAGACTATTTCATACGTCAATGTTCCACTGCGGGAAATTACACCTACTGGACCCTGTTTGTGAATATAGCCAGCCATAATCCCAATTTTACATCTCCCTGGGCTGATAATTCCCGGACAATTGGGACCTATTAAGCGTGTTCTATTTCCTTCAAGGGCTTTCATCACTTTAATCATATCTATAGTAGGAATCCCTTCAGTAATACATATTACTAGTTCAATTCCTGCTCCAGCTGCTTCTAGAATAGCATCAGCAGCAAATAAAGCAGGTACAAATATCATGGAAACATTTGCACCGGTTGCTTCCCTTGCTTCAAAAACAGTGTTGAATACAGGAACTCCCTCAAACTTGATTCCTCCTTTTCCGGGAGTTACACCGGCAACAACCTTTGTCCCATAAGACAGGCACTGATGGGTATGGAAAGAACCAGCAGAACCGGTTATTCCCTGACACACAACCCTAGAGTTTTCATCTATAAGAATCGCCATAAATTTAACCTATTTTAAAGCCCTTTTCCTCTTTCCATTTTTTAACTTTCCATAATTTCAATTAATTTACTAAACTAACAACTTTCTGCGCTGCTTCCTTCATTGTGTTAGCAGAAATGATATTAAGCTTTGAGCTGGCAAGTATTTCTCTGCCTTTATCCACATTGGTTCCTTCCAGTCTGACTACCATAGGGACATGGGGCTTTACCTCCTGGCAGGCAGCAACAATCCCTTGAGCTAATAAATCACACTTTAAAATACCCCCAAAAATGTTTACCAGAATCGCTTTCACTTTTTCATCGCTCATTAGAATACTGAAAGCTTTTGCTACCATTTCCTTTGAAGCTCCTCCGCCTACATCGAGAAAATTTGCTGGATCGCCACCATAAATTTTTATAGAGTCCATAGTTGCCATGGCCAGCCCTGCTCCATTTACCATACATCCGACATTCCCTTCCAAGCCTATGTAGCTTAAATTACTCTCCCTGGCAATTGTCTCTGCCGGCAACTCCTCTTCTAAAATCCTCATTTCAGCAATATCAGGGTGGCGCAAAACCCCACTGTCATCAAAGCTGAGTTTTGCATCCAAAGCTACAACTCCACCCTCTTTAGTTATTACAAGAGGATTTATTTCGGCAAGCGCGCAATCGTATTGAATAAAGATGCTGTAAAGTTTCATCATGAACTTTACAATTTTGCCAATCACATCTTTATCTGTGATACCAAGCTTAAAAGCAAGGTTTCTTGCCTGAAAAGGCATCATGCCTGTAAGTGGATCAATATATTCCTTGAAGATAGCCGAAGGATTTGTACGAGCCGTTTCTTCTATCTCCACTCCTCCCTGAGAGCTCGCTATACATACTACTTTTGAACGGGAACGGTCTATTGTTGCAGCACAATACAACTCTTTATCAATATCGCAACATTCTTCAATTAAAACTCTATTAACCTTTTTGGCTGAGCCGCCGCTCTGATAAGTTTTAAGAGGGGTGCTGAGAATTTTTTCAGTATATTGTTTAACTTCTTTAAAAGATTTAGCAATCTTGATACCCCCGGCTTTGCCTCGTCCACCTGCCATGACCTGAGCTTTAACCACCCAAGCCTTACCGCCTATTTCTTTGGCAATATTTTCTGCTTTTTGAGGATCAGAAGTAACTTTTCCCTTAGGCACATCTAACCCGGATTTCTTAAACAACTCTTTGGCTTGGTATTCAAAAATATTCAATTAAGCTTTCCTTAAAGAGATACTCTCCAAACTTCCAACCAAGGATTTGCGCCGAAAGAAGAGTTAAATTACTTTACTCGAAAAAATTTGTCAAGGATTTTTAAAAAAATTAAATATTTTGGAGTTGATTCAATATTTTCAACCAAAATCTCAGCCTTTCTTAAAATTTATTAACCTGGATTATTCATGAGTCATTGAAATTATTTAATTGCATCGGAAGTTTTTCAGAATAATTCAGACTAAATATTAATACGGTACTTCTCCACTCCTTCCTTAAACAAATCCCTTCCATAACAATCATTAGCCACAATTACGGGAAAATCTTCAACCTGCAGACAGCGTATTGCTTCAGGCCCTAAATCTTCATAGGCAACAATATCTACCTTTTTTATACACTGACTAATCAAAGCTCCTGCTCCTCCAACTGCTACAAAATAAACGGCTTTATATTTTTTCATTGCTTCGATTACATCCTTGCTCCGAGGCCCCTTTCCTATCATACCTTTCAATCCCAAAGCAATAAGTTTTGGAGCATAGGGATCCATCCGGTAGCTAGTAGTGGGCCCGGCAGAACCAATTACCTTGCCGGGACTGGCCGGCGCAGGCCCTGTATAATAGATTATCTGTCCTTTAACATTAAAAGGAAGCTCTTCACCATTATCTATAAGTTCTATTAATCTTTTATGGGCTGCATCTCTGCCTGTGTAAATGGACCCGCTTAAGAGCAGCTTATCGCCTACATTCAGTCTTTCTATATCACTATTATTTAGTGGTGTGCTAAACTTCATTCCTCTTACTCCTTTCTCTTTATATCACTAGCTCTTTATGCCTAGCAGAATGGCACTGCAGATTTACGGCTACAGGCAGGCTGGCTATATGGCAGGGAAACGTTTCTATAAAAACATCTAAAGCGGTTACTCTTCCTCCCAATCCCATCGGGCCAATGCCCAGGCAATTTATTTTTTCCAGAAGTCTTTTCTCCAAATCGGCATAAAAAGGATTGGGGTTTCTTAAGCCTAGAGTCCTTAACAAAGCCTGTTTTGCCAGACTTGCACACTTCTCGAACGTTCCCCCAATGCCCACTCCAACTATAACGGGAGGACAGGGATTTCCGCCAGACCGACTTACCTTGTCAACAACGAAATCCTCCACTCCTTGAATTCCTTGTGCTGGTGCCATCATTTTTACTTCGCTCATATTTTCGCTACCGCCCCCTTTAGGAGCAATAATAATTTTTAATTTATCACCTGGGACAATCTTTGTATGAATTACTGCAGGAGTATTGTCACCTGTATTTTTTCTTTCCAGAGGATCGGATACAATGGATTTCCGCAAGTATCCTTCCCTGTAACCCTGTCTCACGCCTTCATTTACAGCTTCATAAAAATTACCACCGATAATGTTTACATCCTGCCCCAGCTCTAAAAAGACTACAGTAAAACCTGTATCCTGACACATGGCCACCTTTTCCTTCCTGGCAATGTAAGAATTTTCTAATATTTGATTTATAATTTCCTTACCTGTGGGTGCTTCTTCGACTTCTAAAGCTTTCTTAAGTGCTTCAACAACATCATCTCCCAGATAGTAGTTTGTCTCCATACAGAGCCTCTTAATTACTTCAGTAATCTTCTGTACATTAATTTCTCTCATAATTACATATCCTCAATAATAGCCATTGTTTCCATCCAACCAAGGTAATCTAACATCATAATCTCTCAATGCGTCTTCGGTTAACTTCATAATACATTCTCCTACTGCATTTGTTGGGATAATACATATAATAATGTTCGTCGTCAAGTGTTTTGGGACTTATATTCTGACATATTAAGCTACAGTTTTCGTAATTCATACTTCACCTAATTGATTCAATTTGGCAAGGAATCAAACATAATTTGGTTTACGTTCTGTATTGATACAATAATGTCTTATTTTCTTTAATCATAATAGTTTTGTTATTGTAATAAATAGAGCTAATAATACTCCTGCTATAAAAGAAAGAGTAGAATGTTCCCTTTTTTGTTCTTGTGCTTCAGGTAAAAGATGAGCAGCAGAAACATATAATAACACTCCTGCGACAAAACCAAGCATTAAACCTAAACTAGATTCACCTAATTTACTTATAAAAGGATATGCGATAAGCGCTCCTGCAGGTGTTGTAAGAGCTGCTATTAGGAAAGCATATAACATAGCAACTTTTTTTTTAATTCCTCCTTCTATTAAGAAAACGTAGGTTATAATTCCTTCAGCAAATTCATGTACGACTAAGCCAGTTGCTGCTAGTACTCCAGTGAGTATACTGACACTAAAGGTTACAGTATAAATAATTCCGTCAATAAAAGAATGAATGCCAATTCCTTCAGCTGCTATTAAACCAAATGCAAGATTTTTCTTTTTTGTAAAATATTTTATTATTTTGTTTGAAAAAAACATGAATAAAAAGCCGATAAGAGCCATAAACCCCGAATAAAAATTTTTCTGAATAGCTTCAGGTAAGGCCAGTATTAATGGTGTTGAGATCAATACTCCTGCAGCAAAACACATGAAATAAGTTTTGGCTTTTTCAGCCCATTCTCTGTATTTAAAGATAGTTAAAATTCCAAGACTATTTACTAAAGCTGCAAAAAATGCAAATCCTGCTATCCAAATAAAGGTATCATTTTCATGCATTTTACATTCCTCTTTTCGAGATTAAAAAAATGACTTTGAAAGTCATAAAAATTTACTTTCCGGAATAGAAAGACAAAACAAATAATTTTTAAATAATTACCTATATTTTGGAGATAGTTGGAATAACTATTTTTCTGCTATGATCAGCGATTTCTTTTACTTCCATAAGAGCTCCGGAAGGGATTGGAACTTCGATTTCTCCTTTTTTATAGGGTAAGTCTTTAAGCTTAATAATATTCATGAATAATCTAAATGGTTCTTTTTCGCTTCTGGTCATAATGAGATTATCCGCCGCATTTTCCAAATTTTCGATTTCTTTTTTCTTTGATGATGTGCTTGTCGAAAAAAGGTAAGTTCTGGTTTTATCATTAGCTATAGTGAAGATCATCTGGTCCAGTATCTGATTTTCATAAGTAGGTGAAAAAAGCAGCAGATTTAATGCAGAACCAAAAACCAAAATACCGGGGCCGTCTTTAGGAAGAGATGATGATGCTTTTTCGATTGCTTTAATCCATATCTCTGGTTTTACCAAGTTAGCTTTGAGTTCTTTTGAATTGGTTTCCCTAATTCCGCTGATAGTAACATCCAACTGGATGAAAAAGGAATTATTTTTATATTCAGATAATTCTATATGTGTTACTTTTTTTAGACTGGCAAAAATGAAATCCTTGCTGGGATATTGGAGTGACATAAACACAACACTCCCACCTGATTTTAACCAGGCTGCAACAAAGTTGTTTCCGATTAAAGGTTTTCCTGATCCTCCGGGGCCAGAAATTATTGTAGAAGAATTCACTAGAATTCCTTCTGGCATCAAATTATCCAGCCATTCTAATCCGAGTTTTATTTTATTCATTTGAAAAACCTATCAATGTTATACTTGACAGTCTTGATTTTATTCATTTCTGTTTTAATCAAAAAAATCAATATTAATCCGATTTATCAACATCCTAGTATCTCAAATGTTTATTTTGTCCTTTAAAATATAATTATACTACTGGAGTCAAGACCCTCTAAATTTTCAGAAAACAAAGTCTTAATACAGAATATCTTATCGTATATAAAGGAAACATTTTTGTTTGTATAGGGAATGTTGAGGAGGATTTGTTAAGTATTGCATCTGTACATCCCAAGAAGATGAGATTATGTCGAATGAATAAAAAAAGGAAAAAGCAAAAAATACAACATGTAGAATAACTTTTTTTAATTTACCCAACATCTAGTATAAAACTCTTGACATAAAAAATCTAAAGTAATATGTATAAAAAGACATTTATCTTAATATTGATAAAGGAATCAAAGAGGAGAATAAAATGATAGAAATCAAAAAAATTGAAAAAAGAGATGGAAAAATTTCAGAATTTGATCCAAAAAAAATTGTTGATGCTATTTATAAAGCTACCGAAGCAGTTGGTATGCCTAATTATCAATTAGCTAAAACATTGACTGACAGAGTAGTAAAAAGTCTGGAAGAGAATTTTAATAAAAAAGAGATACCTAAAGTTGAGCAAATTCAAGATGCAGTAGAGCAAGTTTTAATGGAAGAAAGGGAGAGTAGAACTGCTAAGGCTTATATTTTGTATAGACAAAAAAGAACTACAATTAGAACTGAAAAACAGCAAGTTTTAAACAAAAAAAATATAGATGAGGTTGATAAAAAATTTGATATTAATTCTCTTAGAGTTTTAAGATCCAGGTATTTGAAAAAAGACAAAGAGGGAAAAGTGAAAGAATCTCCTAGAGAATTATTTACTAGAGTTGCTGTTCATGTCGGGTTGCCTTCTTTATTTTATGATACAAAAGTATTCAAAAAAGAAAAAGCTCCTTTACATGCTCAAGAATCGTTTGATAGTCAAGAGCATGCTAATGAGGTTAAAATTGGAAAATTTAAGCTAAACCAGTTTCATTTATTAGCCTTAAAAAGATTGTTTGATAGATTTAATGAAAAAAAACAAATGAAAGTTACATGGAGTAATTTTTTTAATCTAATTAAAAAGGGAGAGTTTGATCATTATGAACAAGAAATAGAGCAATATTACAGTTTAATGGTTGAAAGACGTTTTTTCCCAAATACACCTGCCTTGGTCAATTTTGGTAATTACTTGGGAATGGGAAGTGCTTGTTTTGTTCTTGATGTAGAAGACTCAATAGATAGCATTATGGATACTCTTAAAAGAGCTTCGGTGATTTTTAAGGCAGGTGGAGGTGTTGGATATAATTTTTCTCATATTAGACCGGAAGGTGACTTTGTTAAAACTACCGGAGGTGTAGCTTCGGGTCCCATTAGTTTTATGTCCTTGTTTAATAGAATGACAGAGGTTATTAAACAAGGAGGGATTAGAAGAGGCGCTAACATGGGTATTCTTAATTGTTCTCATCCTGATATTGATAAATTTATTACGGCTAAGAAAGGAAATTTATCTCTTCATAACTTTAATATTTCAGTATGGATAGATTCTGATTTTTGGGATTATTATAGAAAGAATAAGCCTTATCCTTTAGTGAATCCTCGCACAAATGAGGTGGTTAAAAATATTAATCCTCGTAAGTTATTCGATTTATTAGTTTATCAAGGTTGGGAATCAGCAGAACCAGGTATTATATTTGGTGATTGGTCTAATAAGTATAATCCATTTTTAGATACTTTGGGTCCTATTGAAGCGACTAATCCATGTGGGGAGGTTTTGCTTTATCCTTATGAAAGCTGTAATCTGGGAAGTATTAATGTTTGGTCTTTTGTTAAAAGGGAACCTACTAATGGAAGAAAAAAACAAGTTGAATTTGATTGGAAAGCTTTTGAGAAAACTATTTATTTAGCTACTAAATTTTTAGATAATGTTGTGGAGATTAACAATTATCCTTTAAAGAAGATAGAAGAATTATCACTTAGTACAAGGAAGATTGGTTTGGGACTTATGGGATTAGGCAATCTTCTCTATGATTTGGAAATTCCTTATGATTCTAATCAGGGAGTGGAATTTATGGAGAGGATGATGGAGTTTGTTAATCTTCATTCTAAGGAAAGTTCTATTGATTTAGCGAGAGAAAGGGGAGCTTTTCCTTACTATGATAAAAGTTTTTATTCTAACGGAAGGTTGCCTTTTAAGGGTTCTGAAGAAGAGGATTCCTGGCATCTTGATTGGAATGATTTAAAGAGGAGAATAAAAAAGTATGGTTTACGAAATGCATTCACTACTGTTATTGCTCCTACTGGATCCATTTCTATGATTGCAGGATGTTCTTCAGGGATAGAACCTGTATACAGTTTAGTGTTTGAGAAAAAAGTGGCTGTAGGTACTTTTTATTATGTTGATCCAGTCTTTGAGAAAGTTATGTCAAGAGAAGGTATTTTTGATGAAGATTTGATCCGAGAGGTTTCTCGAAGAGGAGGGAGTGTAGAAGATTTGAGATTTATTCCTCGTGATTTAAGGAAAATTTTTTCTGTGTCAATGGATATCAAGGCAGAAGACCATATTAAAGCTTTAGCGGCTTTTCAAAAATGGACGGATTCTTCTATTTCGAAGACTATTAATTTTCCAGAAGATGTTAGTATAGATGAAATGAAAAAGGCTTATCTTCTCGCTCACAAATTAGGATGTAAAGATTTGACAGTTTTCAGAAATAAATCCATTAGAGGCGTGTTAACTGCTGGAGCTACTGAGAAAAAAAAGAAAGAGCAAAAGCCACAAAAACTTATAAGTCATAAAGATGACAAGGCAATGGGACATTATGTGTATCAAGAGGCTAATGTTTCAGAAGATGAACAAGAAGAAATCTAACCCAAGTTCACCATTCTAATTAGTAACTTATTATAACACAAGGACTTAGCT
>CAZYGB010000006.1:0-13822 GCA_964647525.1 uncultured Candidatus Saccharibacteria bacterium
AAAAAGGTTGAACTAGCTCTTGCTCTAAATCCTTATTCATCCAGTGAAAAAATGGACCCTTACTTGAAGCAAATTAATTTTGTTACTTTTCTCTCGGTAGAACCTGGTCCCTCTGGACAAGGTTTCAAATGGTTTGTCTTGGAGAAAATAAAAAAATTTAAATTAGATCACCCTAATATCCAACTAGAAATTGACGGGGGAGTCAATGAAAAAAATATAGAGGAAGTAAAAAAAACTAATGTAGATTTTATTGCCCTAGGATCCGCTATCTTCAATTATCCCCATCCTTTAGAGAGAATTAAATACTGGCAAAAGGTGGTTGCTCAGAAATAACTCATTGATTATATATATGGAATTAAGTGAAAAAGAAATAAAACAGTTAGCTGTAAAAGTACGGGAAGAAATTATTGCAATGCTTTTGGAGGCAAAATCCGGACATTGTGCTGGTCCCTTGGGGGCAGTAGAGATTTATTTAACTCTCTACTGTGGTGGTATTTTGAGATATGATGCCCATAAACCACTTTGGGAAGAAAGAGATCGGGTAGTTGTTTCCCATGGTCATTATGCCCCTCTTCTATATTCTGTGTTAGCCCATGCTGGATATTTTCCTTTGGAAGAGTTAAAAACGTTAAGAAAATTAGGTAGTCGATTACAGGGACATCCCCTTCGTCTTTCCTTACCGGGAATAGAAACTTCTTCCGGCCCGGTGGGAGAAGGTCTTTCTCAAGCTGTGGGTATGGCTTTGGGATTGAAGATGGATGATAAAAAACAACAGGTCTATTGCTTAATGGGTGATGGAGAGCAAGAATGTGGTAATACTTGGGAGGCGGTAATGCTGGCAGGAAAACATCAGTTAGATAATTTAACTGCTATCATTGACAGAAACAGCATCCAAATTGATGGTTTTACTAAGAATGTAATGCCCTTAGAACCCTTGAAAGAAAAATATGAATCTTTTGGTTGGAAGGTCATAGAAGTTGATGGTCATAATATCCCAGAGATAAAGCAGGCACTGCAATCAGCTAAATCAATTTTTGTCCGTCCTGTTCTTATAATTGCCCATACTATTCCTGGGAAAGGTGTTGGTTTTATGGAGTGGGAATATCGTTGGCACGGAAAAGTTCCCAATTCTCAAGAGGCGGAACAGGCTTTAAGGGAACTACGAACACTAAAAAGGGAAATAGAATCAGAATAAATAAAAAAATAACAATAAAAAAATAATAATAAAAAACATGGATAAACTTTTTATATTTCTGCTAGCAGGTGCTGTTTTCTTAACTGCAGCAGTGCTTCCTAAAATTACTCAGCCCTCTAGCAATATTTGGTGGGGACGTAGCAAAATTGTGGAGACTCTTTCTCCCGAACAAAGCAAAACAATAGAGATAGTTTTCACTAGCAAGCAAGATTTAGGAGAAGTTTTTCTGGATTATTCTCAAAGTCTCAGTAATTTTATTAGTAAATTTGAACCAGCAACAGTAAAGGTAGTAAAAGATGTCCCTGTTAAGGTGGATATTACCTTTGCTATTCCTGCTGAAACCGCTCTTGATACTTACGGAGGGACAATTCATGTTCGTCAAGGACATAAAACAATAGGGAAGGCCTTGGCAGTCAACATCAAAGTAGTTGCTTCTGAGATCCCAATTCCTCCTCCCCCTACTCCACCTTCTTCCTGGGCGACACCAGTAAACATTTCCTCTTCTGCTCTTGTTTCCTATAAACCTAAAATACTTCCTGATTCTCTAGGGAATTTCTACGCTTTCTGGCTTGCTTCTGATTTTAGTAATTATTACAAATTAATGTTTTCAAAATGGGCCAGTGGGAGCTGGAGTACCCCAGCAACAGTATTCTCTGCTGATAGATACAATCCTCTGGCTAGCGATTTTGACTTTACGATTGATAACCAAAATCAGTTGCATGTAGTATACGTACAGAGGGTCACTACCTTAGGATATATGATTTATCATACAGTTTTTGATGGTGTTAACTGGTCCTCTCCCCAGGCAGTAAATCAGGGAACTGTTCCTTCTATTGATGTTGGCCCTGATAACAAAGTACACATCGTGTACTCCAAAGGAGAAGACGTATTATATTCGAACTTTGATGGTTCTAATTGGGCTACCGCCATGAATATATCTAATGATGGTTCGTTTTATATTGATGTAACTTCTGGAGCTAAAGATATTCAAGTAGATAATCAGGGAGATGTTCATATTGCTTGGACAAAATATGGTTTCGGTATAATGTATACTAAATTTAATGGAAATAGTTGGAGTGTTCCCCAATTAGTTTCTCAACTATCGTCTTATCCTAATAATACTTACTGGCTTAGTTTAGCTGACAATGGCATTGTTGCTGTTGCTTATACTCGGGGACCTAATGATTGTATTAATCAAGAAATTTACTTTACCTTTAGCGTAGATGAAGGAACAGTTTGGGCGGATCCCGTACAAATTTCTGCTTCTCCTGGCATAGGGTCACGCTGGCCTTCCTTGGCTATTGCTGCACCTAGTAATATTCAAGCTGTTTGGGGAGAATGTCAAAATGGCCTTCCCTTCCGCTTCTTTGACGGGCAAAGCTGGTCTTCAATTGTAGACATTAACCCAGGGACAAATAAAGCTGACTTTCCTAATATTACTATTCAGAATGGTAAATCATATATTGTCTGGGGGAGTGAAAATGATATTTACTTTAGTGAAGGTCAATAATTTTGTTTATGCTTAATTCCAATATTGCTCTCAACGAAAAAATCTTTAATACAGGAAAAAAATTGATTTCTTCCCGGGATGGCTTTGGGGAAGGCTTGGTATTAGCCGGAGAAAAGGATGAACAGGTAGTGGCTTTATGCGCTGACGTTACGGAATCAGTGAGAATGCATTTATTCAAGGATCGGTTTCCGGAGAGGTTTATAGAATTAGGAATAGCAGAACAAAATATGGCAGCTGTAGCTTCTGGATTGGCGGCGGTAGGGAAAATTCCTGTAATAGGCACCTATGCAATCTTCTCTCCAGGAAGGAATTGGGAACAGATTAGAACTACTATTTGTTATAACCAGCAAAAAGTTATTTTAGTAGGCTCTCATACCGGATTAAATGTGGGGGCTGATGGGGGAAGTCATCAGGCCCTGGAAGATATTGCTTTAACTAGGGTTCTTCCTCACTTAGCAGTAGTAATGCCCAGTGATGCTTTGGAGGCTCGCAAAGCAATTCTTTCCGCAATCAATTATCCTGATTCTGTTTATATTCGTCTAACGAGAGCAAAATCACCACTGATTACTACAGAAGATACGCCCTGGAAGATAGGAAAATCTTTACTCTTATGGCTGCCCAAAGAAGAGAAAAATGTTATTACCATTTTTGCCTGTGGCTATCTTGTTTTTAAGGCCTTAGAAGTAGCGAAAGAACTAGAAGAGGATGGAATAAATATAGCCGTGGTAAATAATTCAGCTATCAAACCCTTAGATGAAAAACTTGTCTTAGAATGGGCCCGAAAATCAAAAGCAATTATTACTTTGGAAGAGCATCAAAAGGCCGGGGGAATGGGATCAGCAATTGCTGAATTTTTAGGTGAACATTATCCTCTTCCAGTTAAGATGATGGGTGTTAATGATACCTTTGGAGAGAGTGGACAAGAAGAAGAGTTGATTAATAAATATGGATTAGGTAAAAAAGATATATTGGAAGCAGTGAAAAACATTCTGGGTAAATAATTAATATTAAGATTGGTTAATATTCTTATGCTTGATGTGGTAACAATTGGTTCTGCTACTCGAGATGGTTTTTTTGAGGGAATAGATTTCATTTCTCCTCGGGGAGACTGTTTTATTACTGGAAAAGGTATTTGTCTTCCCTTGGGGACAAAAATACAGGTACCCCAAGTTTATTTCTTAACTGGGGGCGGTGCTACCAATACGGCTATAACCTTTCGAAGATTGGGGTTGAAAACAGCAACAATTTGCCGGTTAGGAAAAGATATTTCTGGAGAAACTATCACACGGGAGCAAAAGGCAGAAGGAGTCAATACTCAATTTATTCAGGTAGATCGTGACATTCCCACCGCTTATTCGGTAATATTTATTTCTTCTTTGGGAGAAAGAACAATTCTTTCTTATAAAGGATGTGCTGAGAAGCTATCTTTTAAAGAGATTCCTCTTAAAAAATTAAAAACAAAGTGGTTATATTTAGGATCCTTAGGGAAGAACAAAAATATTCTCAAGAAGTTTATACAATATGCTGTTTCCCAGAAAATTAAATTGGCGATAAATCCAGGGAAACAAGAACTTATTTGGTTGCAAAGAAATCTTTCTTGGCTTCATTATTTTGATGTGGTCATTTGCAATCAGGAAGAGGCTGCTTATTTCACCGGCATTCCTTATAAAAAAGAAAAACAAATTTTTAAGAGGCTGGATGATTTGGTACAGGGAATAATAGTAATGACTAAAGGAGTAAAGGGAGTAAGCGTTTCTAATGGAAAGTATATATGGCAGGCTGGTGTTTATAAGAAAAAGAAAATAAAAGACATGACTGGGGCCGGTGATGCTTTTGCTTCTGCATTTGTTTCTGTTTTAATTCGAGAAAACAAGGAAGATGGAAAAACTATTCAAGAGGCGATTCGGGTAGGCTCAGCTAATGCTGTTAGTGTAATAGAACACATTGGAGCCAAACCAGGAATTCTTTTTAAAAAAAATTTGAAGAAGTTTTCTTTTCAGAAGCTTGCAATAAAAAAGATTAAGTTAAAATATTAAATTTCACATCTATGAAATTTCAAAATTTAGTAGAACCATTTCTCTATAAAGAGAAAGCAATGCTTTTGGCATATGATCATGGGTTAGAGCATGGGCCCCATGATTTAATCGGGAAGAGTTTTGATCCTAATTATATTCTGGATTTAGCCCAGAAAGGAAAATTTACTGGGATAATTTTGCAAAAAGGCATAGCAGAAAAGTACTATTGGGGGAGTAGCTATTCTCGTTATGTTCCCTTGGTTGTGAAGATTAATGGGAAAACAAATATCGCTTCAACCGAGCCTTATGCAGCAATTAACTGTTCTGTTTCTTGGGCTAAAAAATTAGGAGCCAAAGCGATAGGATATACTATCTATTTGGGAAGCAGAAGAGAGGCAGAAATGCTGAGAGAGTTTGGAAAAGTACAGGAAGAAGCTCATCAATTAGGAATGGCTGCTATTGCCTGGATTTATCCTAGAGGAACTGATGTCAAAGATGAAAGTTCATCTGAAATAACAACCTATGCTGCCAGGGTAGGCTTGGAATTAGGGGCTGATATGATCAAGATTAAATATCCTGGTTCAAGAGGATCCCTTCAATTAGTGAAAAGAATGGCAGGACGAACAAAAGTACTTTTGTCAGGAGGACAGATTACAGAAGAAACAAAGTTTTTAGAAGAAGTAAAAGAAGCAATCGATTTAAAAATTGATGGAATAGCAGTAGGACGAAATGTTTGGCAGAGAGAAGATGCCTTAATGTTTTCTCAAAAGATTTATCACGGTATTTGGCCCGGTGAGTAGTTTTTCTCCTCCCTCTTAGTTATATCGCTATCTTGCTTTTTTTGCTGATTTCCGCTACAATAAATCAGGTCATTTTAAATATGGTTTCTTTAACTTTAAAAACAGAGATAAGAAAGGTATTTGGCAAGCAAAATAAGAAGCTGCGGAAGGAAAATATTCTCCCGGGTGTTGTTTATGGCACTAAAACCAAATCATTATCCCTTCAGATGTCTGCTCATGATTTTCAAGAGGTTTACAAGAAATCTGGAGATACAGATATTATCAATCTGGAAATTCAGGACGGTAAGAATCAAGAAGTAAAACAGGTTTTAGTTAAAGATGTTGTCGGGCATCATATAACTTCCCTGCCTATTCATGTTGATTTTTATGAAATAGAAAAAGGAAAATCGGTTACTACTCATGTTCCTTTGGTTTTCGAAGGAGAATCTTCAGGGCTAAAGAAAGGAGGGATTTTGGTAAAATCAATGGACGAAGTGGAAATAGAAGCTTTACCAAAAGATTTACCGCATCAAATTTCTGTTGATATTTCTTCCTTAACTGATTTTGATCAGACAATTTATATAAAAGATGTTAGAATTCCTTCTGGAGTCAAAATTCTGGTTGATTTAAATACACCAATTATTACCCTTACTGCTCCTATAACAGAGGAGGAGCTAGAGGAAGAATTGGGTCAAGGAAAAGAGGTTGAAGGCGTGGAGGTAGAAGCCAAGGCAGAAACAGAAGAAGAAGGGGAAGAGGAAAAAGAAGAGAAAGAGGAAAAGGAAGGAAAGGGAGAAAAAACTGCTGCAGAGCAAGAAAAAGACAAAAAGGTAAAGCAACAAAAAAACAAAAATAAATAGAAGCCTATGCTCTTCAAGGCTATTTCTCGCCCTAAAGTAAGAGACATTAAAGATCTCTCCAGGAAGGAAGAAGATAAAATAGGGGATGAAATAAAATTATCTCCCAATACTTCTTTTTCCTCAGTAGGAAGAGTATTAAGTTTTCTTTTAATCATTGTTTTTGTTTTTACCGTTAATCATTTCAATGTTTTTGCTCCTGTTTTCTCTTCTATTCCAGAGGTGGAAGCTCAATATGACGCGCAGAGGGCTCAACTAGAGAAGGAATTGGAGGCAGTAAATAAAGAGATTGCCCAGTGGGAAAAGGCGGTAGCCACCACCCAGCAACAGAAGACAACTTTACAAAATAAAATTAACGAATTAAAGAGTAAGGCTAATAAATTAAGTTCACAGATTAAATCAACGAATTTAAATCTGCAGTATTTAGATGTCCAAATTCAAGAAACTACCAACTCCATTGCTAAAACTACTGATAAAGCATTAGAAACAAAAGAAAATCTAGCTGGTCTATTGCAGAATTTATATCAATTAAAACAAAATTCCCTTTTAGAGATTTTGATGGGAACTCATGAGTTAAGCGAATTTTTTGATTATGCTAATGCTCTTTACAATTTACAGGCAAAGATTGAAGAAGATATTGATGATTTGTATGCTTTAAAAGCTACCTTGAATACACAAAATACAAAATTATCAGAAGATCAGGAAGGCACCAAAAACCTACTAGCCATGCAACTTCTTCAAGAGAGTGATTTAGAAAAAGCTAAACAAGAACAGACTTCAGTTTTAGAGATAACAAAAGGCAATGAAGCCCGTTACCAAGCAATGCTCGTTACTTCTATGGTAAAAGCCAATGAAATTAGAAGTCGGATCTATGAATTAGTAGGAGTGAAAAGCCAGGTAAGCTTTGGAGAGGCATTAGATATCGCCAATTGGGTCAGTAGCCGTACCGGGGTAAGGGCATCTCTTCTTCTTGCTGTTTTAACTCAGGAATCTAATTTAGGGAATAATGTTGGCACCTGTAATCGCCCCAACGATCCTCCAGAAAAAAGCTGGCAGGTGATTATGAAACCCAGTCGGGACCAAGCTCCTTTTTTGCAGATTTGCAAAGAATTAGGTTTGGATCCTAACTCTACTCCAGTTTCTTGCCCCATTAATTCTCCTTCCCAGGGGTTAATTGTCGGGGTAAATAGTTGGGGAGGAGCAATGGGGCCAGCCCAATTTATTCCCTCTACCTGGATGGGGTACAAGGATCAAGTAGCTCGGGTAACAGGTCGTAGTCCAGCCAATCCCTGGGATATTCGAGATGCCTTTGTAGCAGCTGCTCTTTATCTGGCTAGATATGGAGCCACGGAACAAACTCGTTCTGGAGAGTGGCGGGCAGCAATGATTTATTTCTCCGGTTCCACTAATCCTCGTTATAGTTTTTATGGGGACAGTGTTATGGCAATCGCTGATAAATACGATAAAGATATCTCTTACCTTAAACAGGTAGCAACAAAATAATTTTTTTAAAGTTAAATTTTAATTTATTACCATGAATGATTGTTATTTCTGTAGTCAAAATATTAAAGAAATTGATTACAAGGATATTGATAGTTTAAAACGGTTTATTTCTTCTCAAATGAAGATTTATCCTCGTCGTAAAACTAATCTTTGTGCTAAGCACCAAAGACAACTTAAGGAAGCTGTAAAAAGAGCACGCTTTATGGCACTGCTTCCTTTTCAAGCAGAGTAAATATCATAATGAAATATTTTCACTCACCTACCGGGAAAACTTTTTCTTCACAGGATCTTATTCAAGAGATCCTTTCTTATATTGAGGCTCATCCAGAAGATAAGTGTCGAGTGATTATTGGAACAGATTCTGCTAATCATATTACAACCGATTTTGTTAGCGCCATAGTTGTATACCGGGTTGGTCATGGGGGAAGATTCTTTTGGCGCAGGATAAAAGATGGAAAAAAATTAACTAATCTTAGGCAAAGAATTTACAAGGAAGTAATGCTATCTCTTCAACTAGCTCAGGACACTCTTTTTTGTTTATCCCAAGACAAGAATGCCCAGTTTGATTTTGAGGTTCATGTAGATATTGGTTCCAAAGGGAAAACTAAAGAAATGCTACAAGAGATTATTGGGATGGTCAGGGGTTCAGGCTTTCAGGTGAAAACGAAACCTGCGTCATTTGCTGCTTCTAAAGTAGCTGACAGATATACCTAGAATCGGGAAGTGCTTTCAAAAGAGCCTCTTTTTGTGTTAAAATATGGTAATGAAGAAAAAAAAGCAAAGAAGAAAAACCTCTCAGGTAAGAACAGAAGAAGATGGAGAAGATAGAAAAAGACTGGAAATTGACCCTGAAATTAGAAATAGTATTTTTGCTGTTTCTCTTTCTGCTCTCGCCCTTGTTTTAATTTTAAGCTTCCTAAATCTTGCCGGGCCTTGGGGTAAAGTTATTTTTAGAATATTTGATTATCTTTTAGGATGGGGATATTTTATTCTTCCCCTTCTTTTGATAATAATTGCCTTTAGTTTTTTCCGTTCTCTGACGAGAAAAATAAATCCTAATTTTCTCACCCTAATAGGAATGGGTCTTGTGTTGTTATCATCTCTCTCTTTACTGGAACTCTTTTTTCCTCATCAAGGAGGAATAATTGGGAAGGGAGGCATGGTTTTGCATCATCTGTTTGGTTTTTGGGCTAGTTTAATCATTACAGGGGCAGTTTTAATTTCTGGTTTCTTATTAGTATTAAATACACCTTTACACTTTCCTCACTTTAGACGACGGGAATCTCTTCTACCCTTACCTGTAACAGATGAAGAGGAGGAAGAGGAAGAAGAGGCAGAACAGGCAGAATTACCAGAAGAAGTAGTAAAAGAAGCAACGACACAGAAGAAAAAAGAAAATATTGTCCCTTTCAAAACAAGAGCAAATTATAAATTTCCTCCCCTTTCTTTATTAGAAACAGAAGAGACGAAACCAAGAGGAGGTGATATTAGGGCGAATGCTAATATTATAAAGAGGACATTGGAAAATTTTGGGATTGAAGTAGAAATGGGGGAAGTTAATGTAGGACCAACAGTAACTCAATATACATTGCACCCTATGGAGGGGATAAAACTATCTAGTATTACCGCTCTTCAGAATGACTTATCTTTAGCTCTGGCTGCCCATCCTCTTAGAATAGAAGCTCCCATTCCAGGGAAATCATTGGTAGGGATTGAAGTACCTAATAAGGCAATTAGTCTGGTTCGCCTGGGTAATTTATTCCGGGAGATGGATTTAAAAAAACATATTGCCAGCTTAACTTTTCCTTTAGGAAGAGACGTTAAGGGGACAGTGATTTCAGCTGATTTAGCTGCTATGCCCCATCTTTTAATTGCTGGTGCTACGGGAGCGGGAAAAAGTGTTTGTATTCATTCTATTATCAGTTCTCTTCTTTTAGAAAACTCACCAGAGTCATTGCGGCTTATTTTAATTGACCCCAAGAGGGTAGAATTATCCCGTTATAACGGTATTGATCATCTTCTGACTCCTGTCATTGTAGATAATAAAAAAGTTATACCTACCCTTCGCTGGACTATTCATGAAATGGAAAGGAGATATGATCTTTTATCTCAATACAAGGCTCGTGATATTAAAACATTTAATTTGAAGGCTAATGCCAATAAGGTGGATCATTTACCATTTATTATTGTTATGATTGATGAGTTAGCGGATTTGATGATGGCTTACGGTAGAGATCTAGAAGAATTAATTATTCGCATTGCCCAAATGGCTCGAGCAACAGGAATTCATTTAGTTGTTTCTACCCAAAGGCCATCGGTAGAAGTTATAACTGGTTTGATCAAGGCCAATATTACTGCTCGGGTTGCTTTCCAGGTAGCTTCTCAAGTTGATTCTCGAACTATTTTGGATATGGGGGGAGCAGAAAAATTATTAGGGCATGGAGATATGCTTTATCTTTCTCCTAGCTCTTCCAAACCTCGTCGAATTCAGGGATCTTTTGTTTCGGAAAAAGAAATTGATCAATTAGTAAATTTTGTAATTAAGGAATCAAATAATGAAACGAATGGGTTGGAAGAAGATTTGGAAGGTTTTATGGATAAACATAGTTCTGTTTCTTTGAATAATATTGCTCTGGAAGAATGGGAGGAGGAAGACGAACTTTATTCAGAAGCTTATGATACCATAGTGAAAGCGGGGAAAGCTTCTGCCTCTCTGCTGCAGCGGAAATTGCGTATTGGCTACGCTCGAGCTGCTCGTCTCCTTGATAGTCTAGAGGAAAGAGGGGTGATAGGTCCAGTTGATGGAGCAAAACCAAGAGAAGTATTTGTGAACAGTAAAGAAGACCAAGACAATGAATGAAGGCTCACCTAAAGAAGAAATTTTATGTGGGGCTTATTTACGAAGCGTTCGTAGGGAGAAGGGAGTTTCTCTAGAAAAAGTTTCAGAGAAAACTAAAATTCTCTCTAGCCTTCTTAAGTCTCTGGAGGAAGATGATTATTCTCAATTACCCCCTTCCGCTTTTTTGCACGGAATGATAAAGAAATATGCCCAATTCTTAGAATTAGACCCAGATAAAATCATTCAACTTTATCAAAAAAGTAACGGCCGTCATCTCTCTTCGGGACAATATGATTTACTTCCCCACAACAGGTTTCAAGTTAAACAATTTAATATTTTCCTGTTTTTAAAAAAGCCTCTTTTTTTTGTGTTACGGATTTCCCTTTTCATCTTAATTATTGCTTATTTTGTTTACGAAATTTTTCTTTTTCTTCTTCCTCCTAATATTGTTTTCAGCTCTCCCTCCGTTGATTTTTCTACAACTCAATCTCAATTTGTATTGGAGGGAAAAGTAGTAAGAGGAAAGTCTCTTTTTTGGGGAGACAAGGAAATTCCTCTAGATAAAAGAGGAAATTTTCAGAAAGAAATTGTTTTAGTGCCAGGACTCAATGAAATTGAATTAAGAGCAGTTAATAACCTGGGAAAATCTACCTTTGTGACCAGAAATATTATCTATACTCGTCCCTGATTTTTCTTGCTCTGTAGGCAAAAAATTGCTATGATTATTAAGAAATATGGCTACCTCTAAGAAAAAACAACCACCAAACAAAAAAGAAGTAAAAGATGAGATGGAAACTTTGCTTAGGGATATGCAAGATAAGTTTGGGGAGGGATCGATTATGAAATTAGGTGGTGTTAAGGTGGTGAATGTGGATACTATTTCCACTGGTTCTCCTTCTTTGGATATGTGCCTAGGAGTAGGAGGCATGCCTCGGGGAAGAGTTTCAGAAATTTACGGGGCAGAATCTTCGGGTAAGACCACTCTCTGTCTTCATATTATTGCTGAAGCTCAAAAAAAAGGAGGACGAGCAGCCTTTGTGGATGCAGAACATGCTCTGGATCCTATTTATTCCAAGAAAATTGGTGTACAAACAAATGATCTTTTGGTTTCTCAACCTGACAGTGGAGAACAAGCCCTTGATATTGTTGAGTCCTTAGTGCGCTCTCGTTCTATAGATGTTATTGTAATTGACTCTGTGGCAGCTTTAACTCCCCGGGCGGAAATTGAAGGGGAGATGGGAGATCAAACAATAGGATTACAGGCTCGTTTAATGAGCAGGGCCTTAAGAAAATTAACTGCCATTGTTGCCCAAACAAATACGGCCATAATCTTTACCAACCAAACCAGGATGAAGATAGGCATGATGGGATACGGTAATCCCATTACCACTCCCGGAGGAAAAGCATTAAAATTCTATAGTTCAATAAGAATAGAGCTGAAACTAATAGCCAAGATCAAGAAAGGTGATGAAATAATTGGTTCTCGTATAAAGGCGAAAGTAGTTAAAAATAAAGTGGCTTCTCCTTTTCGGGAAACAGAGTTTGATATTCTTTACAATGAAGGTATTTCCTATGAAGGGGACTTGTTAAATCTTGCCTTCAAAGAAGGCATAGTGAAGCGTTCCGGGTCAACTTATTCCTACGAAGATACCAAGTTAGGAGTAGGATTTGAGGCAGCAAGAAGTTTTTTGAAGACTGACATCAAACTAAAAAAGCAGATATTAAAACAAGTTATAAAAGCAAAAGAATAATTTTATGGAAGAAAATATTTCTCCAATGAAAAGACATTATGAACTATCTCTTTGGTTCTCTAGTCAGCTGGATGAATCTCAAGTGGAGCCGGAGTTGAACAAAGTATTAAAAGAGATAGAAAAATTAGAAGGGACAGTAACCTTTAACCAGTTGCCTCAATTAAAGCAACTGGCTTATCCTATTAAAAAAGAAAGGAATGGATATTTTGGTTATCTAAAATTTGATTGTGCTAGTGATAAGGTAGAAATGCTGAAAAAAAAGTTGGATCTCTTTCAGCATGTTCTGCGTTATTTACTTGTGAAAATCCCGGATGCAAAGAAAGAAATGAAAGTCAGAGATTCAAGAAGACGAATTTCTTTTAAGAAAACACCTGCTCCTACAGGAGAAAAAACAGAGATCTCTCAAGAAAATATCAGCATAAAAGAGCTAGATAAAAGACTTAATGAGATTTTGAAAAATTAAATATTTTTTGAAAAGGATAAAAAACGGGGGATTAAATTAATCCTTAAAAACATGAATCTAAACAAGGTTTTTCTTATCGGTAACTTATCTCGGGATGTTACCTTACGCAATACTCCTTCTGGGCGAGCGGTAGCTGATTTTGGGTTGGCTACCAATAGAAATTGGGTTAATACAAACGGGCAAAAACAGCAAGAAGCGGAGTTTCATAACATTGTGGTTTGGGGTAAAATGGCTGAACTTTGTAACCAATACTTGTCAAAAGGAAGACTGGCCTTTATTGAGGGGAGAATAAGAACAAGAAGTTGGCAGGATGCTAATGATCAAAAAAGATGGAAAACAGAAATTATTGCCCAGAATATTCAGTTTGGTCCTCGTTTTGCTCAAAGTGATAATTTACAGATGCCCCCTTCATCTTCAAAAGAATCAAAAGAAGAGGAAATATCTGATGACCTTCCTGTTTTGGAGGAAGATTCGGGTGAAGATAAAGTTAATCCGGACGATATTCCTTTTTAAGGGCTTCTATCATCTCCGTAATATTGCCGTCTAGAATTTTTTCTATGTTATGCCAGGATTTCTTGATCCGGTGATCAGTTATTCTGTCCTGGGGAATGTTATATGTACGGATTTTTTCTGATCTCTCGGCGTGACCAATTTGGTCGCGCCTTTTATTTATTGTTTTGCTATTAATTCTTTCTTGATCTTTTTCCCAGAGTTTGTTTTTTAATATCTCCAAAGCTTTCTCCCTGTTCTTTAATTGGGATCTTCCCGCCTGGCAGCTCACTGTTATCCCCGTAGGTTTATGAACAATACGAACGGCAGTTTCTACCTTTTGGACGTTTTGTCCTCCCGGACCGGAAGAACGGAAAAAGCTTTCTTCAATATCTTCTGGTTTTATTTTAATTTCAATGTT
>CAZYGB010000007.1:0-13762 GCA_964647525.1 uncultured Candidatus Saccharibacteria bacterium
TCAGGGTATGAGGATGCTGTAGCTCGTAGTCTAAAACAGAGAGTGGAAGCATTGGGAATGCACGATAAAATTCTTAATGTTTTAGTTCCCAAAGAAAAGAAAATCAAAATAAAAAATGGGAAAAGGACAATAGTGGAGGAAAAGATATATCCTGGTTATGTTTTTGTAGACATGATTGTTACTGATGATTCCTGGTATGTGGTAAGAAATACTCCTATGGTCACAGGGTTTATTGGAGCTGGTACTACTCCTCGTCCTGTAGAAGAAGAAGAAATACAGGAAATTTTGAAAAAGATTAGTCAAACAGAGCCAAAATATAAAATAGAATTTGCAATAGGTGATCAGGTTAAAATCACTGATGGCCCTTTCAAAGGAAGTACTGGCAAGGTAAATGAAATTAATAAAGAGAGAGGCAGAGTAAAAGTAGCAGTTTCTTTATTTGGTCGGGACACCCCGGTAGATCTAGACTTTCTTCAAGTAAAAAAAATATAAACTTTTAATATGGCAAAAGCAATAAAAACCACTTTAATTCTTCAAATTCCTGGAGGACAAGCTAATCCTGCTCCCCCAGTTGGTCCAACTTTGGGGCAGCACGGTTTAAATATTCAAGAATTCTGTGCCCGTTTTAATGAAGGGACTAAGGATCATCAGGGGGAAATTATTCCAGTGGAAATTACCGTTTACCAAGATAGAACTTTTGATTTAAAATTTAAACAGCCACCGGTTTCTGATTTGCTACGCCGGGCAGCGGGTATCAAAAAAGGAACTGATAATCCCATCAAGAACAAGGTAGGAAAAGTTACCAAGGCTCAGGTAGAAGAAATTGCTAAGAGAAAAATGCCTGATCTTAATACTACTGATTTAGAAGCAGCAATGAAAATGGTAGAAGGAACAGCGAGAAGCATGGGAATTGAGATAAAATAACTGAGAAAATAATAGTTAAATAAGAAAACCCCCGAATAAGTCGGGGGTTGTTTTTATATAATTTTTCTAGAAAGATCTTTATCTAGATTTTGCAGGTCTCGTCCACAATAACGATTACTTTCAGGGCACTTTCCGGCAAAACAAGGAGGTTCCAATAACTGGAGATATTTATGATGAGATGTTTTTTCTATCTCTTTTCGAAGGGTATAAGAAATTTGGTAAATTTCCTCCTGGGCTAGCCAACACAGCCTCTTATTCTGCTCGTGTATTACAGCATTTAGATGCCCTATTTTTTTATATCTTACCATAGCGCCGTAAGGAGCGAGAAGGATCCAAAGGGTAGCAGGTATTTTATTTCGAAAATTAAACCATTCCTCCATAGTTTCTTTTGCTGTTTGGTACATCTCGGCCTCTTGGAGTAGAGGGGGAAGGTAGAAATTTCCGGTGAAATTGGGTGTTCCTCTATAAATTCCACGATGTCTTTGATCTTGCCCCATTGTTGCTAAGGAAACTTCTATTTCTGTGATTATTCTTATCAGATTATTATTCATAAACCGTGGAGAAAAGGGAAGCAAGTCTAAAGGTCCAATCATTTCTGGAGAAGGGAAGGTTGGTTCTTCTAGTTCTTCCATATTGAAAAGTTTTAAGGAAGGTTCAGTTACTATTACTTTCTTGTTATCCAATAATCTTGGTGTCCAGTCAGAATATTGCTTTTTTCTCTTCGGGAAAATGAAAGATAAATCAGGAAATTGTGTCACAACTATTTCAGCCATTTGTCTAGTTACTTCTCTCATTCCTGGACTCCAGGCTGTTTGATATAAGGAGGCGAGCGTAATCAGATCTATAGTGTGAATTAGTCCAGTAGGGAAAATAATTGGAATGAACATTCGAAGTTGCTCTTGAGCAATTTTAGAAGCATTCTTCTCCAAATTCTCTGATGAGATAAAAGGTCTTTCTTGTTTCAGAAAATATATAGCTGATCCTGTAATCTGATGGTGATTATTCTGAAATATAGACATTTCTTTTCTAAGATAGTCCATTATTTCTTCCTTTATATCTTCTATAACCATTGGCCAGTAGTTGCTTATATAACTTCTAACTGTATTGAATTGAGGATGCCAGAACATTTCTGCGGAAAATCTTCCAGAGCGTTGATCGGTGTTATAGAAAGGATGAGCAAGATGTAAACCAAAAGTTACATCTCCGATAGGAATATCTTCTATTGCGAATGTTAGAAAAAAGTGTTCAAGGGGAGTGTGATGGCCTGTGTCAAAAAGTTGATGTTCAATATCAAGATGACGAATCTTTTTAGGAACTCTACTACAGTAACATGTTCGAGCAGCTAAAAATATTAAAGACAAAGGATCTCTGTTTGAATAACTTACTAACCTTACGTTCATTATTTGCACCTTCCTTTAAAGTATTCTGGTCCTGGTATTCTTCGAATGATTTCTTCAAATACTGTTTTTGCCACTTCGTCTGGAGAACGAGTGGCATCTACAACTATTGCATTGTGATCTATTTTGGCTAATTCAAGGTATGCTGTTCTTAGTTTTTTCTGGAATTCGACACCCTCATGTTCAAAACGATCATGTTTTTGTTTTCTGATTCGCTTCCAAGCTACTGAGATAGGAAGATCAAAAAGGAAAATAATATCCGGAGATAAGTTTTGGACAGCAGGAGCATTGATCATTTCTACCGATGATATTCCCAAATTTCTGCCAATACCTTGATATATTAAAGAAGACCATAAAAAACGGTCAGTGACAACAATATATCCTTCCTGAAGTTTGGGGATAATGAAGTTTCGAATGTGCTGAGCCCGAGAAGCAGCGAAAAGAGACGCTTCCGCTTCTGGACAGAGAGGGACTGAGGAATGTAAGAGTAAGTTTCTTATCTTTTCTGCGGCAGGACAATTTGTTCCTCCCGGTTCATGAGTAGTTAATACAGGAAAACCGATCATTTTCAGCATATCTACCACTAATTGGCCAGAAGTAGTTTTCCCGCATCCGTCTGTTCCTTCAAGAGCAATAAATACTCCTTGTTTCTTTGTTATCATCATTACACCTCCTTATTTGGTTTTTTAATTGTTAAGATACAAATGAAATTAATCATAGGGCAACATTATATCCTAGTTTCAAGGTAACATTTTGGTATCTATTCGTCAAGAATGACATTGATATCATTTTTGTAGTATACTAAAGATATGAAGTATAAACCGGTTATTAGTATTGTGAATTAAAGGATTAAAATTATATTTTAAGATTAAATTTAATTTGAAGGATAAATTCAAAAATGGCTAGATCCAGAATTATTAAAATATCTAAAGATAAATTAAGACACCTTTATCTTGTTAAAAAGTTAGCCTCTATTGAGATTGCAAGGGAATTTAAATGTAGCGAGAGAACAATTTATAGGAGATTATACGAATATAAGATTCCTATAAGACATGACAGAAAGAGAAATGATATAACAGAAGAAAAATTAAGGGATTTGTATCTTGATAAAAGAATGAGTATCGGCAAAATTGCAGAGATATTCAAATGTAGTACGGGAACGATTTGGGTGAAACTCTGCCAGTATGGTATTGGCGTAAGAACAAAAAGCGAGGCAAATAAAGGAAACTATAAAATTGAGATACCGGAAGAGATAAAATCATTATATCTTAATGATAAATTATCGATTAGTAAGATTGCCAAAAGATTCAACTGTTGTCATAAAACGATATCACAAAGACTTCATGGTTATAATATTGCTACAGGAATAAGAAAAATAGAAATTTCTAAAAAAGAACTGGAAGGTTTATATATTAGAAATAGAATGACTATTTATCAGATTGGAGAAAAGTTTAGTTGTGACGGGGTAACAATTTTAGATAGATTAAGGCAATATCATATACCAATAAGAAAAAGAGGCGAGTTGGCGATGAAAAAATATAGAATTGAAATCCCCGAAGAGATAATAAGAGATTTATATATCAAAAAGAAGATTCCTATTTCTCAAATTAAAAAGATATTTAATTGTAGCGCTACGACACTGCATAAAAGAATAGGAAGATACGATATTCCCATAAGAAATATAAGCGAAGCACTAAAAGGAAATCCTTCTCCAATGAAGGGTAAGCATCATACCAAAGAGACTAGAAAAAAATTAAGCATGCTAACAGTTAGGCAATTAGCCTCGGGTACGATGAAGAAAAAAGATACCTCAATCGAAATAGAACTTGAAGAAGAATTAAAAAGAAATAATATCTATTATCAAAAACAGATTCCCTTATGTAATGTTACAGTAGCGGATTTTTATTTACCGAAATATAAAATTGCCATCTATGCAGACGGAGACTATTGGCATAATTTACCAGTTGTTAAAAACAGAGACGCAAAACAGAAGAGGACCTTAGAGGGAAATGGTTATCATGTTTTAAGGTTTTGGGGACATGAAATACATAAATCAGCAGGAGAATGTGTTAATAGAATTAAAGAATATAGTAAATTTTAAAAAATATGTATGAACCAATTCTGGGGCTGGAAGTGCATGTAGAATTAGAAACCAAAACGAAAATGTTTTGCTCTTGCCTGAATAATTCAGAAGAAAAAATTCCGAATAAAAATATTTGCCCAGTTTGTTTAGCGCATCCGGGAACTTTGCCAGTAATCAATAAAAAGGCAGTGCAACTGGTAGTAAGAGTAGGACTAGCTCTCGGTTCTTATATCCCTGAATATTCAAAGTTTGATAGGAAGAACTACTTTTACCCCGATCTTCCTAAAGGGTATCAGATATCTCAGTATGACGAACCTCTTTGTCAAGGAGGAGAGCTATCTTTGTATTTGAGCAATGATCTTGAAGAGAGAAAAAGAAAAATTAAAATTACCCGGATACATTTAGAAGAAGATGTAGGGAAACTCATTCATTCAGAAGGAAATGATTCTTTAATTGATTATAACCGAGCAGGAGTGCCATTAATGGAATTAGTAACGGAACCGGTAATACATTCTGGAAAAGAAGCACGTTTATTTGCTCAAGGACTACAAATTCTTTTTCGTGTTCTCAATATCTCTGAAGCTAATATGGAAAAGGGACAAATGCGTTGTGAGGTTAATATCAGTTTGAAAAAGAAAGGAGATAATAAATTAGGAACAAAAGTTGAAATTAAAAACTTAAATTCTTTTCGATCTGTGGAACAAGCAATTGATTTTGAAATTAAGAGACAGAAAGAAGCATTGGAAAAAGGTGAAGACATAGTACAAGAAACAAGGGGATGGAATGCGGAAAAAGGAATTACCTATTCTCAAAGAGTAAAAGAGACAGCTCAGGATTATCGTTATCTTCCGGAACCGGATCTTCCCCCTATTCATTTGTATTCCAAAGAAGCAGGAAAAGGTCTTCTTAACTTGGAACAATTGAAAAAAGAAATGCCCCCATTACCCTGGAAGAAAAAAGAAAATCTGCTAAAGACATATAGCATATCCAATACTGAGGCTAATTTGTTTATCCAAGACGAACAATTACTCGGTTTCTTTGAGAATGTTCTAAAAGTACTAGATAAGGGCTATGGAAAGGAGGTTTCCTTAGATAATCCTGCTCTTAATAAGATTAAAAAGGAAGAATTGATGAAATTATCAGCTAATTATATTTTTAGTGACATGTTCGGGATTATGCAGAAAGAAAAACTCGGCTGGAATGATATTAAAATAAAACCAACTCAGTTTGCTGATCTTATAATTGCTGCTGTAACTAATCGAATATCATCACGGGTTGCTAAAGATTTATTATTAGAGGTAATAAAAACCGGTCAAGATCCTCAACAATTGATTAGTAGTCGGAAGTTGGAAAAGTTATCAGATCTGGATCAGTTGCTTCCCATTATTAAGGAAATAATTGCTCAGCAGGAAAAAGCTGTAGCTGATTATAAAAAAGGTAAAGAAAATAGTATAAAGTTCTTGGTAGGGCAGGCAATGGCTAAAACCAGAGGAACAGCAGATCCGGTAATATTAGAAAAATTATTTAAAGATAATATTAAATAAAAAACAGACAAGAGATATAATTTTTCATAACTTTGTTTTCTGATTCTAAGGAGTTCTCCTACCGTTTTCTTTTTAGAATCAGAAAACAGGGTTTTGATTTTTACCAAGCCAATTGCTTATTAATTCAATAGCGGTATTGTATTCTCTAATCCAGTGAATGTTTTTTATTTTTCTAAACCAAGTTTTTTGTCTTTTAGCATATTGCCAACTTTCCTGAAGGAGACTTTTTCTCATTTCAGAAAAACCTATTTTATTTTCTAAATAACGATTTATCCAACGATATTCTAAACCAAAGTCTTCTAATCGTTGAGAGGAGATCCCTTTCTCCTTTAGTTTTTTTACTTCTTCTATCATTCCCTGGTTCAATCTTTCATCCAGTCTTTTTTCAATTTTTATTTTTAATTTCTCCGGTTCTGTTTCTATACCTAAGATTAGGATGTCATAGGGAGGTAGTACTTTTTTTAATGGAGTGATTGGTTTTTTTTGATTCAGGGATATTTCTAAGGCCCGAAGGAGTCTTCTTTTATTATTCTTATCAATATTGAGTGCTCTTTGAGAATCAATGGTTTGCAATTGATGATAAAGTGCTTCCTTACTGAGATTAGAAAGAGATTGACGCAGTGCTTGGTTGGGAGGGACATCGGGAAATTGCCAACCCTCGATAATAGCTGATATATAAAGCCCTGCACCGCCACAGAGGATAGGAAGTTTGCCTGACTTTTGGATACTTTCTATGGCTTGACGGGCAAGTTTTTGGTATTGGGCAACAGAGAAATATTCTTTGGGATCGACAACATTTAAAAGGTAATGACGAATACCTTGGGAGCAATATTCCCCATTTGTTTTTTTATCAATGGGAACTTTACCGCTTCCAATATTCAATTCCTTGTATACCTGGCGAGAGTCAGCAGAAATAATTTCACCTGAAAACTGCTTTGCTATTTTAATTGCCAAATCAGATTTTCCTGAGGCATTGGGGCCAAGAATTACTAATAATTTATTCATGAATTTACGAAAATCAATATGTTTTTATTTTTTTTCAAACTGAATTAATTTTTTATTGGCCTATAACTTTTTCGGTGGATTTCACAAGGACCATATTTCCTTAATAATCTTAAATGAAGTTTAGTACCATACCCTTTATGTTTTTCTAAATGATACTGAGGATAGAGAAGGGCAAATTGTGTCATCTTTTTATCACGAGTTACTTTTGCAATAACAGAAGCCAAGGCAATAGAAAAAACTTTATCATCACCACTAACAATAGTTCTTTGAAAAATGTTTTTTGTTGTTTTGAATTTTCTATTACCATCAATTAGAACAATACACTTGGAAAAAGAAAAAGAATATTTCCTTTTTAATTGTTGAAGACAATTTTCTATTGCTTTTTGAGTTGCATTTTCAATATTTATCCTATCGATTACAAATGAACTGACAGAAGAAGTGGTAAATTTGATAAATGATATGTTTTTTACTATGGCAACAAGTTTTTCTCTTTGAAAAGCTGATAGTTTTTTGGAATCTCGGGTATCTCTTAATAATATTTCAAATAATTTATTTTTTTTAACTTTAGAAACAGGAAAAAGTACTGCGGTAACAGTTACGGGACCAGCTAAAGGACCTCTTCCTACTTCGTCTATTCCAATTAGGTATCGGTAGCCTTTTTTTTGATAATATTTTTCTGTTTTTAAATTCATAGGCTTAATTTTTTTTGACCGCCTTGCCTTTTCTTATCTCTATGATAAAATGTTTCTAAGTATTATTGATTTTATTTTCTTATTCCCATTACATTATGTATTTTACTCATCTTCATGTCCATAGTCACTATTCTCTCCTCGATGGTTTGAGTAAACCGGGGGAATTATTAGAAAGGGCGAAGATGTTAGGCTTAGACTCTCTTGCGATTACAGATCATGGGGTAATGTATGGGGTAATAGAATTCTACCAGAGAGCAAAGCAGATGGGAATCAAGCCAATTATTGGTTGTGAGCTCTATTTAGCACCTCGCTCTCTGCATGATAAGGTGTCAAAAGTAGATGCAAATATTTCCCATCTTGTTGTTCTAGCTAAAAATATTACTGGCTATCAGAATTTATTAAAACTAGTTACTATTGGGGAACTAGAAGGTTTTTATTACAAACCTAGGGTTGATAAAGAAACTTTGCGCAAGTACAGTAAGGGACTCATTGCTTCTTCCGCTTGTTTGAGGGGGGATATCCCCCAGGCTCTTTTATCAGGAAACTTAGATAAGGCCAAAGAATTAGCTCGTGAATACGAAGATATCTTTGGACCTGGTAATTTTTATTTAGAACTTCAAGACCATCCGGAGCTAGAGGAACAAAACAAAGTGAATACTTTACTGCTACGTTTGGGAAAAGAATTAAATATTCCTGCTATTGTGACTTGTGATACCCATTATTCCTTAAAAGAACAGAAAGAAGCCCAGGATGTTCTTTTGGCAGTGCAAACTGGTACTCAAATTGATGATAAAGATCGGCTCAATATGAAAAATACAGATCTTTATTTAAAATCACCAGAGGAAGTAGAAAAGAATTTTTCTTCCCATCCGGAATTATTTGAGAATATTGAAATAATAGTAAGACAGTGCAATTTAGAATTAGATTTGGGAAAAGTTATTCTTCCTGAGATTGATATTCCCGGAGGGAAAGACCCCTTCACTTATTTGGAAAAAATTACTCAGGAGAATTTAGTAAAATTTTATTCCAGCGATAACAAGGTTGCCAAAAGTCGTCTTAATTTAGAATTAGCGGTTATTAAAAAAACAGGTTTTGCTGACTATTTTCTTATCGTTCATGACTTTATTCGCTTTACTAAGGAGCATGGGATTTTAACTAATACCCGGGGTTCTGCAGCAGGGAGTTTAGTAGCTTATGTATTAGGAATTACTTCAGTTGATCCGTTAAAATACGATCTTTATTTTGAGCGTTTTCTTAATATAGAAAGGATTGAGCCACCCGATATAGATCTGGATGTAGCTGATAAGAATCGTTCCGAACTTATTCATTATATAGAGGAGAAATATGGGCGTGATCATGTAGCTCAGCTCATTACTTTTGGAATTATGAAATCTAGAATGGCGGTGCGAGACGTTACTAGAGCTATGGGTCATCCCTATGCCATAGGTGACAAGATTTCTAAATTGATTCCTTTTAATTTTACCATTAAAAAGGCATTAAGTGAGGTTTCTGAATTAAGAGAATTATATAGTACAGATTCTACAGCCCAGGAAATCATTGATATGGCTAAACAGTTAGAAGGAGTAGCTCGTCATGCTTCTACTCATGCCGCCGGTGTGGTTATTTCCCGTCAACCCTTGGTACACTATACTCCTCTTCAGCATTCCAGTCGTGATCAAAAAGAAGTTATCACCCAGTATGATATGTATTCTTTGGAAAAGGTAGGATTACTGAAAATAGATATCTTAGGATTATCTAACCTCAGTGTTATCAAGGATACCTTACGGATAGTAAAAAAAGTATATGACAAGGATGTTGATTTAGGAAAAATAGATTATGAAGATAAAAAGGTTTACCGGCTTTTAGCGAAAGGAGAAACAGTAGGAGTATTTCAATTGGAAAGCGCAGGAATGAGAAAATATATTCAGATGTTGGAGCCTACTTGCTTTGAAGATATTATTGCTATGATTTCTTTATATCGTCCGGGACCAATGCAATTCATACAGCAATTCATTAATAGAAAGAAGGGAAAAGAGAAAATCACTTATCTTCATCCTAAATTAAAACCAATTCTCGAGAGCACATACGGAATTTGTGTGTATCAGGAACAAATTATGAGAATAGCTCATGATCTAGCTGGTTTTTCTATGGGGGAAGCAGATATTTTAAGAAAAGCTGTTGGAAAGAAAAAGAAATTGTTACTAGATGCACAGAAAGAAAAACTTTTACAAGGAATGATAAAGAATGGGATCAAGAAGACAACTGCAGAGAAAATTTGGACTTGGGCAGAACCATTCGCTCGCTACGGTTTTAATAAGGGGCACAGTGCTTCTTATGCTCGAGTGACTTATATTACCGCTTGGCTCAAGACATATTATCCCAGTGCTTTTATGGCTGCCTTGTTAACATCTGATTTTGGAAATTTGGATAGAATTGGTATTGAAATTAACGAATGTCGTCGTTTAAGTGTTAAAGTATTACCTCCTTCCGTGAACACTTCCTTTGCGGAATTTGGAATTGATAAAAAAAGCGGAAATGTTTATTTCAGCCTTGCTGCTATCAAAAATGTGGGGACAGGGGTAGCTCTTATCATTCAGGAAGAGAGAGAAGCCAATGGTCTTTACAAAAGCTTGACTGATTTTCTTAAGAGAATTCCTTACCAAAGCATTAACAAGAGAGCTTTAGAAAGTCTTATTAGGGTGGGAGCTCTAGATTGTTTTGCCTCCCGGGAATTATTGGAAGACAACCTGGACAAGATTATAAAATGGTCTCGAGACAGTCAAGATAAGAACAATCAGCAGATGGGTCTTTTTGGAGAAAGTAAAGACGGAGACGAGCTCTTAAATTATCTTAAAAGAATTTCTTCAGCCACAATTGACAAGCAGAAGAGAATGAATTGGGAGAGGGAATATCTGGGTCTTTATCTTACCGTTCATCCTCTGGATGGATATAAAAAGATTTTAAAACAAATTGCCCCTATGGTGAGCCAATTAAAGCCGGACTCTTTGGGTAAAAGAATAAGGGTTTGTGGTTTCATCTCTCGCGTTCAAAAAATTAGGACTAAAATAGGGAAAACCATGGTGTTTACCCGATTGGCTGATCGTGATAAATCTATTGAAATAGTTCTCTATCCCGCAGTTTTGGCCAGTTATTCCTCTCTTATCCAACAGGATAAAGTTGTTATGGTGGAAGGAACAATGAACGAACGAAATGGCCAGTATCAGATTATTGGAGAAAGATTAGAATCGATTATTTCTAGGGAAGAATGATATTTGTTTTCGTCTAAATTTTGTGTTTTAATAGTATAGTTATAGCAATAAATTTATACCTATGAGTAAAGGGTATCCTTTAATTACAATTCGTCATTCTTTAGCACATGTAATGGCTCTGGCAATAAAAAAACTGTATCCTCAGGCTAAGTTTGGTGTGGGGCCAGTTATTGAAAATGGTTTTTATTACGATATATCAACTGAAAAAGCTGGGAAGGAAGGGTTATCCATTGCCATTAATGATCTTCCTCGAATCGAAAAGATGATGAAAGAAATTATTAAAGAAGAATTATCTTTTAAGAAGAGAAATGTTTCCTTAGTAGAAGCAGCCCGAATGTTCCGGAAATTAAAACAACCATATAAATTAGAACTTCTTAAGGATTTAAAAAAATACGGGACTACCAATGCGGAAGAAATAGCAAGGATTAAAGAGAAAAAACTAAAAGTTAAAGCTGTTAAAACAGTATCCCTTTATCAATTAGATGATTTTGTAGATTTATGTCGGGGTCCTCATGTTAGAAATACCAAAGAACTTCCTCCTCATTTTAAATTATTGAAAGTTTCTGGTGCTTACTGGAGAGGGAAAGAGGATAATCCTATGTTACAGAGAATATTGGGAGCGGCCTTTCTTAAAAAGAAAGAATTAGATGACCATCTTTATCAACTGGAAGAAGCAGAGAAGAGGGATCATCGTATTCTGGGAAAAAAGTTAAAACTCTTTACTATTAATGATGATATTGGTCCTGGATTAATTCTTTGGTTTCCTCGAGGTGCCATTCTAAAAAGAATTGTGGAGAATTATATTCTAGATCAATATTTGAAGAATGGTTATCAATTAATAGCTACTCCCCATATTGCCCGTTTGAAATTATGGGATATTTCTGGACATACCGATTTTTATCGGGAGAGTATGTTCCCGGCTATGCATTTACAGGAGGCAAACAGGGAAGAAAAGGGGGATTATCAGTTAAAACCCATGAACTGTCCTTTTCATATTCTGGCTTACCAGAGCGAGATGAGAAGTTATCGGGACTTGCCTATTCGTTACACAGAGTTAGGAACTGTTTATCGTTATGAAAGATCAGGAACATTGCATGGATTAACCAGGGTGCGTGGTTTTACTCAGGATGATGCTCATATTTGGTGTACCCAGGAACAATTGGATAAAGAATTAAAAGATTTGTTGAAATTTGCTCTTAAAATATTGAGGGATTTTGGTTTTAAAGATTATGATATTTATCTTTCTACTCGTCCTGATAAATATGTGGGAAGTCTCAATAACTGGCGTCAGGCTACCCAGGCTTTACGCTCTTCTCTAGAAGAAGGAAAAGTTGCTTTTCACATTGATCAAGGAGGGGGAGTATTTTACGGACCGAAAATTGATATTAAAATCAAGGATTCTCTAGGCCGACCCTGGCAATGCACCACTATCCAGGTGGACTTTAATTTACCAGAAAGATTTGATATGTTTTATATAGACAAGAACGGAAAGAAACAAAGGCCAGTAATGATTCATCGGGCTCTCTTGGGCAGTATTGAGCGCTTTATTGGGGTATTAATTGAACATTATGCAGGAGATTTTCCTTTATGGCTTGCTCCTGTTCAGGTAGTGGTAATTCCGATTAAAGAGAATAATATTAAATACGCCCAAAAGGTAGGAGAACAATTAGAAAAAGAAAATATCCGTTTTGAAATCTGGAAAAACAATGAAACTCTCTCCAAACGGATCAGAGAGGCAGAAATGCAAAAAATCCCCTACATCTTAATTGTGGGAGATAAAGAAGAAAAGAAAAATATGGTGGCAGTGAGAGAAAGAAAACAGGGTGATTTAGGACAGGAAAAAATTGATTCTTTTATCAAAAAAATTTTAAAAATGGTCGAAATAAAAAGAAATTAAGTAATCTTGAGGAATTCAATCCTTAAAATACATAAAAAAATAAAAAACATGAAAAAAATAATTTTGTCCCTTGTTTTAGCTGCCTTACTCTTTCTTCCTATAGCAACTACGCTATATGCGGAAGATACAACAACTACTACAGAGGAGACAACAACCACTACTGTTCCTGAAGATACGACAACTACTACTGTGCCTGAGGATACAACCACTACTACTGTTCCTGAAGAGACAACCACTACAACAGTGCCTGAGGACACAACCACTACTACTGTTTCCGAAGAGACAACTACCACTTCAACTATAGAAGAGGAAGAAGACGAACAACCAACTGGTATTATGCCTGGTAGTCCTTTCTATTTTCTCAAAAACTGGTGGCGGGGATTAAGATTAGGTTTTACATTTAATCCAGTGAAGAGAGCACAATTGGAAACAACTATTACCGAGGATGTTTTGGATGAATTGGCTAATGTGGCGACCAATAGCCAACGTTCAGAGGCAATTCAGAAGGCTCTAGATAATTACAGTCAGCATGCAGAGAAGCTGAGAATAAGACTGGAAACCTTAAAAGAAACATCTGAGAATCCCAATATTGATAAGCTTCTAGATCGATTATCAGAATTACAAACTAAACACGAAGAGGTTTTTAACCGTATCACTAATCGTTTTGCTGTGACTGAACAGATACGCCAGCAAATAGAAAATACAATGAACAATGGTATTTTCCTTTGGCAAGTACGCAAGGAACAAAAGAATAATTTCCTACCCCGGATAGAAAGACAAGCTCAGACCAGTACCGAATCCTTTGTTCCCCAATTCTTAGTAGCTCCTCAACATCAGGGAGAAGTGCGCCATGTTTATCTTTTAGAAGGAGTAAAGAATCGCTTGGAAAATGTAGATTTAGAGAAATTGACTTCGGAAGAACAGGCAAAATTGGAAGATTGGGAGCAAAAG
>CAZYGB010000008.1:0-13462 GCA_964647525.1 uncultured Candidatus Saccharibacteria bacterium
TCCGCTAATGGTTTGCCTTGATCTCTGAAATCCATTAATACATTATAACACAAAAAATAATTTTATAATCCTCTAAAATATGATTATGGTAATTATTAGAGTCAAAATCCTATCCCCAATTTATCCACATAATTGACTTGACCTAAAATAATAAGGTGTTATACTAATCTTGCTGTGATCCAAAGAGATTAGATGGCTTGCCATCCAGTTTCAGAGGGTTACAGCATTTTTTTATCTTGAGATTAATTCCCTTGTTTATTAATAGAATCAGTCATTTCTTTAAGAATCAGGCCATCCACTAATTCAATATTCTTAAGACGAGCAAATTCCTTTCCTTGTAATGTATACAAGCCACTGGTGACAAATACTGCTTTGTCACCTTTTTTTAATTTATCAGTAATGGATCCATAGAACTCCCGTAAATAATTGGGTCCTACCTTGCTCATTCTTTTACACTGAATAAAAACATTTTGGCCTTCCTTTTGGGCAATAATATCAATACCTTTATCTCCTGGACCACCAATTAATTTTGTTCGGAATCCTAATTTTTCAAAAATCAAAGCTGTTAATTTTTCAAACTGTAAAGGATCTACTTCTTTCCATTCTTCTAAAGTATGTTCTTGGTATAACCATTTTTGCAATTCTCTCTTCTCTTTTCTCTTTTTCCACCATTCACCTAAAAAACCTATCCCAATAAAGGATAGGGCTATTACCCATATAAACCAAGTTTCTTTTATTAATGTAACCATACTTTTACAATATCTGGAATAATATTAATTCTTATAAACATTAATCACATTCTAACATAAATTAATCTATCAGAATAATATCTTAAAACCGCCTCAGGAGGCGGTTTTAAGTTTCAGAATTTCTTTTTCTAATTAGTGAGCAAGATTTAAATTAACTATTGAAGCAGTCAATTTAGTGATTATATCCTGTATCTGAGCTAGTTTTGTCTGAAGAGTGTTTAGCATAAAAATCCGACCAGTTGCAACTTTTTGACATGTTCCATTAATTTCTCGACAGTCGTAACCTGCGGGAGGAGCAATCTGAGGACAATACATCCAAGAATAAATTCTCTGACAGCTTACCCCGCACCAGCTACAAGATGATACTGCTGGTTTAGCGGTAACTTTACATGCTCCATCTTGACAGGTATAGCCAGAGGGACAAGTATAAGCGGTAGATTGTACAAGACCATAATCTCCTTTAATACCACAATAATATTCCCTCAAAATACTACTTGATTCACAAGTATCCGTATAATCACCTTTCTGGCTAACTGTACGACCTTTAACATAATAGTTGTTTCCTCCATCAGAATCAGTACAAGATTGAACGCAATCATTATTCGAACTACATTGGTTAGTTCCTACACCGGGAGTACGGGCACATATTCCTTGTATACAACTGGCATGCATTACAAAAGCACTACATTGAGCTGAAAATTGGTCGATAATTTCATCGCCCCATTTAATAATAATATTTTCTGAATCAGTCAAAGCAATATTTGAACATATTTCGTATCTAATACTTTCTTTACGAGTTTGGACCGCTTCTCTACACTGTGCTTTTGTTAATCCATCTTGACCGATAGGAAGATTGGAATAAGCACCTCCAATATTTAATACCCCAGACACAAAAAACGCTGAACATTGTTTTATAGTAGCTGGAGGAGTGGAAGCTTTACATGCACCATCTTGGCAGGTATAACCAGAAGGACAATTAATTAATTTTTGTCCTAATCCTTCTACGTCATTATAAGTATATTGAGAATTACATATGGCTTCGTTGACAAAGCAATCTGCTCCGCCATTGCAAGAACTTACCAGATTATATTGATAATTCTGACCATTAAAAACCCACCGATAGCAACTATCTGTTATTATTGTATTCCCCTTAGCCACTGTTCCTTTTACATAAGGATTATCTCCTCCATCAGAATCAGTACAGAAAGAAGTTGTAGGAGCAATAATACTGAAAGGCGCATTACTGTCATCAGTCATGTCAAATCCTGCTTGCGGATCTTGAACATCAAGAGCAACCTGAACAAAGTAATTATCACCCGGGGGTATCGTGGAAGGAATCACCCATGTTTCAATTCCATCGTTAGATTGTGCTAATTTGCCAATTTGTGCAACATAGTTGTAATCCAAATTACCCGGAATTCTATTGCTTCTATATAATGTGATATTAATAACGCTGGAGCGATAATTAAAGTTCTGCCATTTAATCGTCATTGATGACCCTACAGTAAACCTCTCTCCTCCATTTGGAGAAAGGAGAGTAATGGAAGGTCGAGGTATAGTTGACTTACATGCCCCATCTTGACAGGTGTAATTATTAGGACAATCTACACCACTACTAGATTCTACTACTCCTAATTTGCAAACATATTCTTTTACTGTGTTATTAGATAAACAGCTATCAGTATAAGTCTGCCCATTATCTATTACTGTTACTGTCCCTTTTGTATAAATATTATACCCATCAGAATCAGTACAAGTAGAAGGAGTAACAATATTAAACCAATTATCACTGTAATCATAATTACACTCTTCGGGTGCAACACGTCCTGGATTATTGAGTTCATTAAAACAATAATTACCTACTGAACTTGCTGAAACAAGCAAAACTTTATATAACCCGGGAGAAATACTAATATTATTAGACGCTGTTAGTAATTGACCACCCTAGGTAATCTTTCCATTTGGTGTTGCGTGTAGAGAAATCCACCCTTTCAATACGTTATTAGAATCTACTATCCCAACTTGTACTTCTCCTTTTCCTCCACTCCAACTAATAATATTATTCTTTGCTGGAAAAAATGTCTCTTCTCCATTAGGAGATAAGACGTGGATTTGAGATGTTATAGGTTCGATACTAACCGGGGTGGTAGAAAGAACCTTTGTGCAAACTTCATTAACCTCTCGACAATCATAACCTACAGGAGAAGCAATCTGAGGACAATACATCCAAGGAGAAATCCTCTGACAACTTACCCCGCACCAGCTACAAGAATATGCTGCTGGCTTAGCCGTAGGAACAACAGATCTAGGAAAAATGGGATTAACTGGCTCTGCTTGTATCGTTTGCGATAATTGCGACTGTAACTGCATAATCATCTGAAGTAACTGCTGAATCTGTGCTTGCAATTCCTCAATAGTAGCTGCCCTAACAGTAGGAACACTAAACACGGAAACCATTAAGATACCCATTAAGAGAGGAACTAAAATATATGATTTTTTCATAAATTTATTTTTTTTATATTATTTAAACGACTGTTATATAGTATTATCGCTCTCAGAACTATCAACGTCAAGGAAATAATTGGGTTCCTGAATAATGCCTTTCTTAATAGAATCCTGCAAAGAGGGACTACTAATACCTGCTAACCAATTCAAAAAGTTACCTCTTTCTTCGTTTTCCATAAAGGACAACTGGCTCTTCTGACTCTGGATAGGAATAAGATAAAAGATTACCTCATCAGGATGATATTCTATGCCTACTGTTAGTTCTTGTTGAACTTCTTTTGAAAAGTACATATCAAAAACAAAATTCCCCAGGGAATAGAAGATCGGTTTTCCTTTGTATTCCTCTACTGCTTGAACTACATGGGGATGATGGCCAATAACGGCATCCACCCCGGCATCTATAAGGGCATAGGCTGTATTCGTTTGAAACTTATTGGGCAGAGGGGTATATTCTGTCCCCCAATGAGGGGTAACAACAATATAAACATCAGGGTTCTCTTCCTTTATTTCCTTCACATTCTTTAATATCATCTGGACGCAAACAGGATTACCATAAACTAAATGGGCTCCAATAAATACAATGTTCCCTTCCTGGTAATAATATTCAGCATCACAACTTTGATAATCACCCAAAGAATGAATATCGTTTTCACTTAAGAATCCCCTTGTATCCCTTAATTCCGCTGCTCCTTTATCCTTAATATGATTATTGGCTATGTTTAACACGGTAAAGCCTAACCCATTTAACAACTTTGCTATTTCAGGAGGGTAAGCAAAATTAACTGAATATATAGATACCAAGGGAGCATTAGCCATTACCGGACCCTCTAAATTACCGTAAACAATATCTACTCCCCGAAACATCTCTTTTATTTTTTCAAAAGGGTATTCTAAACCATATTTATCTGTCAGTGAGGCTACTCCCCGCGCCATCATTATGTCCCCTACCATAAGAATAGACTTTTGTAATATTTCTTGTTTCTCCCCTTCCCCCAAGATAACAGAATAATAGGAAGCACCACCTTGTTGGACCAAGAAAGAACTTTCCGGCAATGTTCCTATAAAGTCATTGGTAGTTTTATGAGCAATCACATTAGCCTTCTCCATATTCCTTAATTTAGAAAAATATCTCACTCCATAAAGAGATTGCCAGGAATCTACATCTAAATTCTGAAATTCCTCTTCCAGGTTAGTTAATACTCTAATAGATTGTACATCATGTAAAAGAAGAACAGGATCGGGCAAATAATGGCTAAAATCAACACTGGCGATAAAGATAGTGTTTCTGGGCACAATTTCATTGAGTCGATCTACCAATTCCTTTGTTTCTGCTTTCGTAGCTGCAGAGGAAATTAATATGGGAACAACCTTAGTGTCAGGCAGGTACTCCTCAAAAAAAGGCATCAAGTTAGTTACCCCTTGATCATGTCCCACACTAAAATCACTAACCTTCACTGAGGGATTCTGGGAAATAGCATTAATGATTTCTGAAACAGAATCATCTTTTTGTTTTCTCTCGTCTACCTTAGAAGAAATAGTAATAAAATGACCACCGGTTAAAGCAGTCTGATTGTGATGATCAGGAGAAAGAAGAATAACCGTTTCAATAGGGGGATAATTACTTAATTCCTTAAAAAACTTATTAATAATTTCTTGAGCCAAAAGATGATGAGGCACCACGCCAGCTGCTATTGGTAATTCCTCCGATTCCAGAACCTGAGAAGACATCGTCATCTGGGAAAATCCAAGATCCCCATAAAAGAAAAAAGTTATAGCAATTACTATTGTTGCTAAAACAAACAGATATTCAAATAATTTCTTGTTCATCCCTTCTTTTTAAACGACTCCCCGATGGTAAAACCGGTACTCCAGCAGGATTGTAAATTGAACCCTCCGGTGGGGCCATCTATATCTAAAACTTCCCCTGCCAGATATAAATTCTGTATTATCTTGGAACGCATAGTTCTAGAATCAACCTCTTTTAAATCTACTCCCCCTGCGGTAATGATGGCTTTATTAAAACCATCTACTTTAGCTACCTGAAATTTAAACATCTTTAAAAGATGAATTAATTGCTTTCTCTCTAATTTGTTAATTTCACAAACTTTCTTTTCTGGATCAATTCCTGACAAACGGATTATGACAGGAATTAAGCTTTTAGGTAAAAGCTTGTCTAAGCTGTTTTTAAATATCTTTTTGTTAAATTCTGCAAAATCCCTGGTAATTCTCTTGTCTAAAACTGTAAAACTCAGAGCTGGTTTAAAATCAATTACTAATTCTACCTCCCCTTTCTCTAATAATTGTCCCATATGCTTGCTCATATCCAGAATAACAGGGCCACTCATTCCCCGGGCAGTAAAAAGAGCCTCTCCGAAACGTTCATCAACCTTCTTCCCCGATTGATATATGGCAATGTTAACATTTTTTAAAGATAACCCTTCCAGTTCTTTAACCCATCTTTCTTTTATTAAAATAGACGTTAAAGCTGGCTTGGGATCAATAATGGTATGGTTCATCTTTTTAAGCCAATCGTACCCTGCTCCGTCAGATCCAGTTTCCGGATAACACTTTCCTCCGGTACAAATAGCATAATTCTTAGCTTTTAATTTATCTCCATTGGTTAAAACAATGTTTTCTATTATGTTTTTGGGGCAAATGATCTTTTTTACATCTGCCTGGGTTCTAATTTCCACTTTATTCTTCTTTAAATACCTTATGAGGGCATTTAAGACATCAATTGATTGATCACTCTGAGGAAAAACCCGTTTTCCTCTTTCGATCTTAGTAGGAAGCCCATTCTTATTAAAGAAATTAATAGTATCCTGAACACCAAGCTTACTGAGGGGAGAAAAGAGAAACTGGCCTTTTTTACCAAATTTTTCTATAAAAACACGATTATTAAACTCTGCATTACTGAGATTGCATCTTCCCTTACCTGTTAAAAGAAGCTTGTTTCCCAATTGTTTGTTTTTTTCTAACAACAAAACATGAGCACCATTCTCTGCTGCTCTTCCTGCCGCCATCATCCCAGACGGTCCTCCCCCTATCACAATTAAGTCGTATTTCATTTATTTTTTTTAAAAACAATTCGTAATTCTTCCTTAGCCTGTTCTAAAATCTGACGCTGTTTAGAATTAAGATTTTTACCGGCTCGGTTGATATAAAAATTAAGCATAGACATAGCTGACTGAAAAGCTGTTCCCTTACGCTTAGTACTTTCTTCCGCTGATCTTTTTAAAGACCGGGCAATTCGTCTGGGGTCTTTCCAGGTAAAAACATCTTCTTCTAAAGCTAAGGCATGGCTATTTAAAGTAACCTTACCAGACCAATTTTTAGATTTTCCTTTTCTCTTTATACTGATCATATTGTGATTTTTCATTCACTTTCCAAGATCTGATATTAAAATACATACCAACATTGTACCATACATTAGCCATTCGGAAATAATGCTTTTGCCGCTGGAGCAAATCAAAAACCCCGCCGGAGCGGGATTTTTAAAGATTAATTCCGTTATTTTATCTGTTTTAATCCTTCCTGAACCCCTAACTGCAAAAACCTAGTAAAGGTTGTGGGGTCTAAAATATAGATAACAGCAAGAGCAGTGATAATAATAATGACCGCCAACCATTTAGTGTAACGGCCCCGAGTACGGATAAATAAGATTAAAGCTAAAATTGCCATTAAGCCGGGACCGACAATTTTAATATCCCCTAGGGGAACTGCATAGCCAGCAACGGTTTTTTCTGTTGCTCCGAGAAAGGCTGCTAAGTCAAAACTTATGTTAGCTGCTATAAAAATAATCTCAGCAATAAGAACAACCAGCAAAGCCAGAGAGGCCCATTTGGTTGATGCTCCCTCTGTACGATACACCTCATATATTATCACTGGCAATAAAAAGGTAATTGTTATCAGGGGATTGGACTTAACAATACCCATAACAATGCCCACAAAAGCAAGAATGCTTAAAACAACACAAATTGCTGTAGCATGCTTATATGATTTAGCCATATTTTAAATTTAAATTAATTTTTGATTTAAGAGGTACTCTCCCTTGATAATACTTTAACACAAATATTTCTCTTTATAAAGTATCGACCAAATTCTTTAATGGTTCACTTAAACGGATCTTTCTTTTGGAAATCTGGTAGAAGGGTATCATCGGTATCTTCTTGAGTCCAGCCATTGTTAAAGCCCAGTGATGAAAAATAATCAAGAACTTTTATAAACTCCTCTTGGATAACTTTCCTGTTAATCTCAGGATAATCTTTTGCTTTATACACAGGACAGTATTGATTCATCAAACTTACTGCAATATCTTTGTTTATTTGGGATAATAATTTCAATACTGAAAAACTATTTTCTGTATTACTAGGAAGAATTAAATGCCTAACAATTATCCCCTTTTTAGCGATAGAGTTATCATCCAGTTTTAAAAGCCCAACTTGAGAAAACATTTCTTGTATTGCCTTAAAAGCAATAGAAGAATAGTTTTTTACCCCGGAGTATCGCCAGGCAATTTTATCATCTCCATACTTAAAATCAGGAAGATAAATATCAACTAATCCCTTGAGTCGTTTTAATACAGAAACATCTTCATAAGAATTAGAGTTCCAAATAATGGGAATTTTTAACCCTTTTTTCTTAGCTAAAACTAAAGCTTCCTTAATTGGTTCCCACCAAATAGTGGGAGAAACTAAATCAATAGTTACTGCCCCTATTTCTTGTAAATGAAGGAGAATATCTACTAGATCGTTTACATTATAAAACTTACCCCTTCCTTCCTGGGAAATTTGATAATTCTGACAAAAGACACAATGTAAATTACAACCACTGAAAAAGATGGCTCCCGTACCCTGTTCCCTATTCCCCACCAGTACTGGTTCTTCCCAAAAATACTTACCAAACCAGGCAATTTGAACCTTATTCATATTTTCCTTCTATTGTTTTATTTCCAAATATATTTCCATATAGAGAAGTTATACTCCAGTGATCCTAAAGTAAAAAGAGGCTTAAAGCCGTTAAGGGAGCGATAGTTAAATTATCGTATCTGCCAGAAACAAGTTCCGTAAGGGTAGCAATGAATGAAGGAATAGCTATTTGGATTAAAGAAAATTGTAAAGAGGGCAGTAAGCATACCCCTGCCAAAAAACAACTGGCAAAACAAGCTGTACTCCCAGCCAGTGTTTTCCGAGCAAGAATCCTCTTCTTTCCAAAGGTTTGCCCTAAAATAACAGCAAAATTATCCCCTAAACTTGAGAAAACCAAAGCCAGAATAGCAATCTCTTTCTCAAAAAAGATAATAGTAAACAAGGCAGCTAGCAAAAATAAAACGTAACCAGAAATACCTTCATTTTTCTTATATAAAAAGCTTAATTTCTTTCTAAACAATGGAAGGCTTAAGATCAAAAAGACAAGAAGTAAGAAGAAAACAAAATACAGAAGATCAGTTTTACTCAGCCAAAAATAGAGAAGAGGAATAGCCAAGGATAAAAATCTTATCAATTTTCGCCAAATCATTATGGGTTCTCTTTGCGGAGCAAACTTTATCTCTCTTCGCAATCCTCCTTTTTTCTGAACATTAATAATAGAAAGAATAAAATTATAAAATAGAAAGAAAGTAAGAATGATAGCTGTTGGACCAGGCTGAATTAGAAGAATCCCTAAAATAAGCAAAGGAAGACAAATAAAAGCAGCTAGATTAGCTGTTCCGGTAATGATAATGGTAGCTAAAGCCAAAACTAATAAAGAAAGAGGTAGAGGCCAGCTTAACCCTCCCATCAAGAGTTTTATCAGTAAAGCAACAATTATTCCATAAGAAGTAGCTGCTCCTTTCCCTCCTTTGAAATTAAGATAAAAAGGAAAAACATGCCCTAAAATAGCAAAAACTCCAGAAAGACAGACTAAAGGAAAGGAAAGGCCAAAAAGATAAGCCAAATTCATGGCTATAATTCCTTTAGAAAAATCAAAAAGAAGAGTAATTATCCCCGGACCGGTACCTAAAACAGAAAAACTATTCATTGTCCCGGCATTACCGGAACCATGCTGCCTAATATCAATCCTCTTCAGTAGCTTTCCCAAGATATAAGCCGGGGAAATACTGCCAATAAGATAACTTAAAGCGAAGATAAGAATTATCATTAATTTTATTTTACCACGAATCCCCTTCCAATTTAAAACCGCTCTTAGAGCGGTTCTTCAGTTAATTCATTATCCAACTAGCTTTCAATGTTTAACCCTGAAATCTGCTACTTATAGAAACTTTACGAATTTATTGTTTTGATCAACGAGAATATTCTTTGCTTTAATAGGTTTATCAGCTAGTTCAAATCCCATAATAATGATTTCATCACCCTTTTTGACAAGATGGCAAGCAGCCCCATACATAGCTATTCTCCCGGAATTCTCTTCTTCTTCAATTAGATAAGTTTCTAATCTCGCTCCATTTGTATTATCTACCACTTGAATCTTCTCTCCCGGAAGGAGACCAACTTTTTCTGTTAATGCTTTATCAATTCCTATGCTTCCTATATAGCCTAAATTTTCATCAGTAACTGTAGCTTTATGAATTTTTGATCTTAATATCCACCTCATAATTAAATATTTTGATTTTACTTGAAGATAAATTTTATTTTTTACCCTGTACTTAACTTTTCTTTATTTCTTCATTTCTTCCTTCTGCTCTTTATAAATAATCATCTAGTATTTTCTCTAAATACTTTTTAAATTCCAGTTGCTCTCTAATAGAATTGAAAACCTCTAGAGCAATAACCTCACTAAAGACAAGCTTAGGAAGAGTAGTTAGATAATCAAAATCTTTTAAATCGGTTATGGTATGTTTGTCTTTTCTGCTAATGGGATCATAACCATTAAGGTGATTACAAGAAAATTTGATTTTGTCTTTCCTACTAAATATGTATTTTGCTTCCTTAGTGTCTCGATCAATGCTTGCTTTAAAATGAGATAAATCTATACAAAAACCACCAATATTCTCAACTTTAACGTTTTCATCAACTTGATTATCGTAGTTCATTTCTAAATAGAGCCTGTCCCAATAAGGATTCCATTGATCTAAAATGTCAAAACCCTTTTCATGGATATTAAAATATTTAGTACCATAATTTTTAATAAAAAACTCCATGTCTTTCTTATCGGTATCATTCCTTAAATGAACAAGGGGTATTTTTTCAATTGAGGATTTTATGAGAGATTTATATAAATGATCCCTTTCTTTTTTATTAAAGTGTCCCAAAAAGACAGCTACTTCTTTTAGTTTAAGTTTATTGATTTCTTCTAATTTGCTTTGCCAGTCAATATCTCCATAGCCAGTAATACTCGGATAGATTTGAAATGGAATTTCCATAAATTTCTATCCTATCTATTATCTTTAATAAATTTTATGAACTGTTCCCAATGGCCATTGTTACAAATTTTAATCCTTTCTTCATTAGATAATTCTGCCTTGGTTCTAGTTTGACCTTTAGGAATAAAAATCTTATCCATGCCCCAGCCATTTTCTCCTCTAACCTTACCAGCTATTACCCCCTCTTCATTAGCGCTAAACACCTTGAGTTGACCTTTGTTATAAAAGGCTAAAGAATCTGTCCAATAACAAGATCTGTCTTTGACACCTTCTAACATTTTAAGAATATATTCGGGCTCAAGCCATTGGTTAATATACTTTATGAATGGTCCTGGAAAACCATTTAAAGCATTAATATGAAAACTGACATCTAATTTAATCACTGGTTTGTCTAATTTTTCTCCAGCGAATTTAACAGAGTATTGAGCAATTTCCTTTGAATCAATGCCTTGTATTTCCGGTGTTTCCATTTGAATTTGTTCAATCTCAATACTAGTATTCTGGCATATTTTTCTAGCTCTTTCTATTTTTCTTTTATTTCCTGTAATGTAGTAGATTTTCATTTTACTTTTTATCAATTGTATTTCTCAATTAATTTTTAACCTTTTAATCTTATGGGGGTGTAATTTCATAGATTTAGACTAACCTACTGTTTTGCAGTAAAATTTAAATAAGAGGAACAAAAACAAAGCCAGGAAATTCTTGTTTTATATAGTCATTCTGAGAAGTTTTTTCTATCAAGACTATGGATTCTTTAATAGGCAGCACCATCTTCCCTCTTACTTTTAACTGCTGGAATAACTCCTGAGGTATTTCTGAAGTACTGGCAGACACTAATATTTTATCATAAGGAGCTCCTTTTCTATAACCTAGTTTTCCATCTATACAAAGAAACTGAACTATTCCCTTTTTAATAAAGTTGTATTTCCCTACGTTCTTTTTACCAAATTCAACTAATTCAGGAACAATATCAATAGCAATTACTTTTCCTTTTAGTTTAACTAAATAAGCTAAAAGGGCTGTCGTCCAGCCTGAACCAGCACCAATATCTAAGATCTTTTCTCCTGGTTGAGAGCTTAAAAGCTCTAGCATAAAGGCTACTACTAAGGGCTGGGAAATCGTCTGATTAGAACCTATCGGTAAAGCATCATTAATATAAGCCCAGTCTTTTTCTTCTTCTAACACAAAATCCTCTCTCTTGATTTGTGAAAACGCTTCAATAATTTGGGGTGTTTTAAGCCAACCTGAATCAAGCAATCCCTTTATTAAATTACCCTGAGATAACTTCATAGGACGATTCAAAAGTAAGATTTTAATCTAACTAGTTTCCTAGAAATTCTTCTATTACTTTTCTCTGATATTCCACAGCTGAAGTATGAGCTTCTAAAAGTTGCGTGAAGTCTCTATATTCTATTGCTTTGGTATAAGGAAAGTATAATCTTCGGGTTTTATCATAAGTAAACTCCATATTCTCATCTCCTACAATTCTATTCTTAACTCCACCAAAAGCTTGTTCAGCAACTCCTAATCTTGCAAAAGCTTCTTTCATGCCTGTTTTATAAACAACCTCATAACAAAAAGTGGGACGAGAACCTTGATTCAACCAAATTACATCAATATTAGAAATAGTATCTAGTATAGCAGGACCAATATACTTAGATAAATCTTCCTTAGTAGTTTTGACTAATGTCTTAAGTCTAACTCCAAATGCTTCTCTCCCGCTATCTGTAGATGGAACATATGGTTTATACCCTAATATTTTACCTAATTGAACTAAATAATATTGAGCTTCATAAGGACTCTCTATTATTTTTTGTTCTAACTGTCCTTTTGTAATTTGTTCCTTGAACTCACCAGATTTAATGAACCGCGAAAGACTTCCAAATTTTACTATAAATGGCTCACTAATTTTTCTACTTATAATGTTAAAACCCATTACAGGCCCTGACTTAAATCCAAAATGAACATTAATTTTCTCAATTGGTATATCAAAAAAGATAATATTTTTAAAAAAATATGTTAATTCCCATGTTGCTTCATCTCTTTCTCCCCATAAATATTTAGCTAACTCTTTATTATGTATTTTAGGACCAACTATAGCCAAGCATACATATTCGCTACTTCGATAACATAAAATTTCGTCATCTTCCTTTAATAAATTCCAATTTCTCCAATTACTAGATCCGGGCAGAGAACCCCAACACTTAAGAGGTTTTGTTAGGTCCAGCTTATGCAATTCTCTTTTGTCTCCTTCGGTTAAAAACTCCTGAATATCCTTATATAGGATTCCTTTCTCAAGGGTTTTACGAGCATGGTCCTTATCAATTGGCATCCTAAATAAATTTATTAAATTCTGCATCATAATTCCTTATAATTGATTATATTTTTGATGTGACCCTTTGGTTCTCTTTACAGGATATTTTCTATTATTCTTTTTAAGTTTTTTATTTATAATATCCTCAAAATCCAATCCAAGATTATCAGTTAGTTCCAATAAATACATAGCAACATCAGCAAGTTCTTCCCCTATTTCATCTTTATGTGTTTTTGAGTATTCTTGAACTTCTTGAAGGGATTTCCATTGAAAATGTTCTAATACTTCAGCGGCTTCTAAACAAAGAGAGATAGCCATATCTTTAGGATTATGAAACTGCATCCAATCACGTTGATCCCTAAATTGTTTTATATCATTGATAATCTTTTTGACATCAGACATATTAAAATGAATATTGATTAAGTTAAAAAATAATAACCCCACTTTAGAAACAGTGGGGCAATTTCACAATTTTCAACTTTATACTAATTTTTACCTTTTTTCTTCTTTGGTTTTTTATACTTTTTAACACCA
>CAZYGB010000009.1:0-12811 GCA_964647525.1 uncultured Candidatus Saccharibacteria bacterium
AAACTTCTTGTGGTAGTATCATCTTGTATTTTTGATTTTTGAATTTTATTGTCCCCTCGGCAGGACTCGAACCTGCAACCAATAACTTAAGAGGCTACTGCTCTACCAATTGAGCTACGAGGGGAAGTGCGCCCGGCAGGACTCGAACCTGCAACCTACGGTTCCGAAGACCGTCGCTCTATCCAGTTAAGCCACGGGCGCAAGTTTGTTTTATTTCCTTCCTTCCTATAATATAATAAAAGTATGATTTTGCCAAATATATAGGCACTATTTCGCAGTCTTGCTATTCTTTTAGTAGAGAGATATAATTAAAAGAGTATTGTACTAATTTAATTAAAAATATGAAAACGGTTAATTTTAGAAGAATATTGTTTTTTGCCTTCCTCACTCTTGTATTTACAGGAGGACTCTTCTTTTCTAAAGGGAGTACTTGGGCAGCAGAATGCCCCATTCATACCATAGGTTTGTCATATGATAGATATACCCCAGACAACATAGAGGAAGTGGAAGAATTACAGAAGATTCTGTCTGAAGATGAAGAGGTATGGGATGATAAATACGAAATTAACGGTATCTTTAATGGAGCTACGGTAATTGCATTGTATAAATTTCAAGTCAAGTATGAATTACCCGCTAAAGAGAATGACGAATTAGCTGGGGTTATTGATGTAGAAACAAGGGATAAGCTCTGTGAATTTTGGGATATTATTAAAAAAGCAGAGCTTCAAGCAGAAAAAGAGGACCCTGTTTCCGGCACCTTATCTGTTTCTGCTTCCTCGGTAAATTTGGGGCAAGCAGTAACTCTTACCCTAACAGCTCAAGACGATCAAGGGGTAGGCAAGGTTTTTGCCTATTACCAGGGTAGTTGGCATAATCAGATTTGTACTGGTGCTACTACCTGTACCAAAACCTTCTCAATAAAAGAAACCAAAGCAGGTACTTATTCTTACTACGGTTATGTAGTGGGGAAAAAACTCAATGGTACGACAGAGGATAATTGGACTAATCCTAAAGCTCAACAGGTTAAAGTTGTTTCTTCTGTACCGTCAGGTGCAGCAGGTACAGCAGGGATAGCAGGAACAGGTAATGGAGGAGGCACTGGAACGAGTTATGGAACAGGTCAAATTTCTAGAGATACACAAAAATTTTTAGGAGACTTTGTTAGTTTGAATCATCCGCGTTTGAACTTGGATTTGGGTACTCTGGCAGTTTACACAAAGGATGCATACTTAAAAGAAGGTAAACTTATTTGTGCTGGGAAACAAGTTGGATACGAGTTTAATGTACAATATTTCCCAGGCTTGTTTTTGCACGATGTTCTGTACAATATAGAGAAAGAAAATGTCAGCACAGAGGCTAAATGTCAATTAATTCTTACTAGTGCTACAGGACAAATATCTACTGTTGAATTTGATTTTGATGATCTCAATGGAAAAGATGATTATTTTATTGTTGGTTTCAATCAACAAATAGCTTCTGTTGAAAAAAACAGTAATTTTAGCTATCTAAGCGTAATTACTTCTAATACCGATCAAAGCAATCAAATGACCTTACTTTTCAAATTACATGTCCTTCCTGACCAGAATAGATGTTCGAGAATAGAAATAAAAAACGCTAGTGGTCAGATAATAAAGACCCTTGGTTATGGTGGTCCATATGGAAGACCTGTTATAAGTCTTTCATTGCCCCGAGGCGTTTATACTATTAATTTGTATTCTTTCTCAGATTTCATTGAGAGTAGAAAAATTGGTTTAAATAGTCAAAATGAGTTAGTGAAACAGACTAACTATTTAGGTGCTACTGGCTGGGGATCTGCATTTAATCCGAAATGGTACGGAGGAGGTTCATGTACAAATGGTAATTGTCGGTACAATGTTGTCATGGAAGCAAAGGGTGCTACCCGTTTTGTTTTAATGGATGATGAGAATAATGTACTTTTTGCAAGGGAGATACCTTTTACTGGCAAAATCAATTTTGATATAACGAAATATATTGGAAGCAATCAAAGTTATCGTATTGTTGTTTATACCACTGACGAAAATGGAAAAGAAGTCATATCTTCAATCCTAGAGGGTATCACCAAGGAGCATGGTTTTGTTGATGGTATGACAGTCGTTAAGAATAAATTTGGTTATATGAGTTGTGGTGGTGGATTTTTAATTGTGCCGCTACGATACAGAGGCAAAGATATAAGAATTATAGATTCCTCTAATAATAAACAACTTCTAATCCAGAACGATAGCTACATCAAAAAAAGTGATTTGATAGAAGGTCATACTTATACAATTTTTATTCTTATTAATGGTGTTGAAACAGAAATCCAATCTTTTATTTATGAAGGTTTACAATGGTTGGTAGGAGATTTGGGACCGAGTCTTCAGATTACATATCTCACTCCTAAGTTTGCTGAAGCAGTAGGTGATCTTAAGTTATGTCCCTATGTTTGTGTTACATCATCAATGTGCGACCAATTGGCAACTGGTTATTATTGTAAGAGTGGATCATCATGCTGTATAAAGACTCATTCCATATTTACAAAGGATTGTCCTGGTCAATCAGGGTTTGTTGGTTATGGTTGTTATAGTACAAAGGACTGCATGGGAGGACCTGGTATAGGGTATAAATGTCCTATTGGCCAAACTTGTTGTAAACCTGGCACTATTTCGGAGTCTGTTACTTGCTCAGGACAAAAATCTCCTGGGCAAACATTACCCTGTAATGATCCTGACACTCAATGTGCTGGTTTAATGACTTGTAAAACAGATGGTACGTGGGGACCATGTATATTGACAGATCCAAATTGCAGCGGTAATACACCCACACCTACACCTACGCCTACCCCTACGCCCTCATTTAAATATCAATGTCTTTCTGGAAACACTCAAAATTGGTCTTGTGACCCTGTGGTAAATGCTAAAACTGGATACTCTGATGCATTATCCTGTCAAACTGCATGTAAACCTACAGGGAAACAATGTTCTTATACTGATTGCCATTGTAATCCCAATCCTGGTTATTATAATTGTGTTTGTACCACAGAAAAAGTTACAGTAGGTGAAAATGAAGGCTGTCCTTCTAAAAAATACAATTGTCCTAATGATTGTAAACCACAAATTCAGAATGAATGCATAGAATATGAGTATACTCCTCTCGATGAAAATGGTAAGCCTAAACAAGACGAGAAGGGAAACCCTGTTATTAAAAAGAAAATCTGTCCTGCATATCAGAAATGCATAGGAACTAAATGTGTTAGTAATTGCGATGGTATAAAATGTCCTATAAGTACCTATTGCCATACCACTCAAACAGGTTATACATGTACAAAACAAGTTCAGTTTGAGTAAAAGATAATAAACAACAATAAAAAAACAATTAAATCTATGAAAAAATTCTTAATATTTTTTGGAGCTATCCTCATAGGAGTGATCCTAACCCTAATTGTAGCTAAGGTTTTTAATATCCAAGAGTTTTTTCCAGGAAATACAATTGATACTTCTGAAGATTGCGGAGAATTAAAAATAGCTATGTATTGTTACAGAGAATCTCTTCTTTGTACTACCCGTTGTAATCTTTGCGCTTGTGAGGTGCCCTACTGTGAAGAAGAGTATCAAATTTGCGGAAGTACTGCAGAAGATTCAGCAGTTGATCAGGAATCTGTTGAGGATCAAGTACCTATTGATCAAACATCCCCTCCCCCTCCTTCTTTCTAGAAACATTTACAAAGTTTTCCAAAAGCATCCCATTCTTGGGATGCTTTTATTACCTTGCTTAAAAGGTATTTTTATTGTACAATAATAAGATTGGAAGACAGAAAAGATATTATAGAATATTTCCGATTGTAACAATCTAAAACATAAAAAGAGATTTAAATATATTATTGGAAGGGTCGGATAATTGGTTATTCCACCAGTCTTGAAAACTGGCAGGCTGCAAGGCCTTTGTGGGTTCGAGTCCCACCCCTTCCGCTATGAAAAAAGAGAAAACTGAAAATTTAATTACCCGTCCTCCTGTTGTAGTGGTTTTGGGCCATGTTGATCATGGCAAGACTTCTCTTTTAGATTATGTTAAAAGAACAAAGATAGCAGAAAAAGAGTCCGGAGGAATTACCCAGCATATTGGTGCTTACGAGATAATATTTAAAGGGAGTAAAATTACTTTCATTGATACTCCGGGCCATGAAGCTTTTTCTAAGATTCGTTCTCAGGGAGCAAAAATAGCTGATATTGCTATTTTAGTGGTAGCAGCAGATGAAGGGGTAAAACCGCAAACGATTGAATCTCTCCTTTGTATTAAGGAAGCAGACATTCCTTTTGTGGTAGCTATTACTAAAATGGATAAGGAAATGGCTAATTCAGAGAAAGTTAAACAGGAGTTATTAAAAAACGGAGTTCTTTTAGAAAAAATGGGTGGGGATGTTCCTTTTCAAGAAGTTTCTGCTAAGACAGGCTCCGGGATAGATGATCTTTTAGAAATGGTTCTTCTGGTGGCTGAAATGGAAGAATTAAAAGCTGATCCGGAAGCTATTGCGTCGGGAGCGGTAATTGAATCATATATAGATCGTCAGCGAGGGAATACAGTAACACTAATCATTACCAATGGTACCTTGCATCATAATGATGAGATAAGAACCATTAGCACTAAGGGAAAGATAAAGATTATGGAGGATTTTCTTGGTAAGAGTATTAAAAAAGCCAGTTTTTCTTCTCCGGTGCAAATTATTGGTTTTGAACGATTACCATTAGTGGGAGAAAAGTTTGTTGCCGGTACAAAAGGAACTAATTTCGATGATATCCTTAAGGAAGAATTATCAGGAGACAAAGAGAGAGTAAAGGTTAATGTGCTGGGTGATAAAGACGCCGAACTTGTTATTCCCCTTGTTATTAAAAGTGATGTTTTGAATTCAAAAGAAGCCTTAGAAAAGATTATAGACCAAGTGGGGAAGAGAAATCATTGGCTTTTCCGCGTTTTGAGGAATAGAATCGGTGATATATCAGATGATGATTTGAAGATTGCTGATAATGAAGGAACTTTGATTGTAGGGTTTAGGGTACAGAAAAGACCAGAAATCATTAACACTCTTTTATCTAAAAAAAGGTTAATAATTATCAATGAAGATGTCATTTATGAATTAGAGGATAAAATTGAAGAAATTGTAAAGAAGGAATTTGTAATTGTTCTCTCAACTAAACAATTAGGAAAATTAGAAGTGTTAGCTGTTTTTAACCCAGTTAAAAAGAAACAACTTATTGGAGGAAGAGTGCTTGAAGGTAAAATTCTTAATAAAGCCCATTTTTCTCTCTGGCGCGATGATAAAACAATTGCTTCCGGGAAGATAATTAATTTACAAAGAGGAAGAAATGACGTAAATGAAGTAGAAACAAATGAAAAATGCGGTCTTTTGGTTGAGTGTTCCCAGAAGATAGAAAAAGACGATCTTCTAGATTGTTTTCAAAAAATTTAATAGTAATTGTTCTTTTAAAACCTTTATAGTATAATTGCAGTATATATTATTACCTCCTTCTATGGGAATAAAATATAAAGTTATTTAAATTTTTTATAAAAGGACTCCACGAGATCTTTATTTTAAAAGAAAGTTTAGGGTTTTTGTTAAATATTTTAAAACGAGACCTTTAGTAATTAATAGAGAGATAAGAATAGAGAGATAAGAAATATTTTAAAATATCAGGATAAAGGCCATGTGGTGAAGTAGCTAACACGACGGTCTGCAAAACCGTTATTCGTGGGTGCAAATCCCACCATGGCCTCCGCGAGTTTTGTCTAAGTAGGGTGAGATTGTAAAACTCAGCGTCCGCTGAACCTTTAGACGGAGGCGGAAAGATTGCCGGGGTGGTGGAATCGCTATACACGAAGGACTTAAAATCCTTTGAAGGAATACTTCATGCGGGTTGGAATCCCGCCCCCGGCACCATGGATTATAAAATCCCGGCTACTACCGGGATTTTTGATTACAAAGAGATTAGAAAGACCTGAGCTTTACTCTACAACACGCATAGTTGTTTTTTTAATACCAAATGCTTCCGCTGAACCACGGTCGGGAAACCAAATATCTACCCGACCGGTATTATATCTTTGATGCATTCTGTCTTGCACTTGAAATACTTTATCTCCAAACAAATCAGGGAATTGTACTTTTGTTCCGAAAGAAAGGAAATTGGAAGCAATTATCCCGTCCCGAACAAGTTGACCAGAAGCAGTAACAAAAGGGCTATCATCGGTTTGATCAGAGGTGGAAGAATAAGCAGTAACAGTCACTACTTTTGTTATCCCACTGTCCTGGGGTGAATCTATTCCCTGAAGGAAGTCCTGATTTAAAGAAAAAGACAAGGAATCTGAAGGTACTATTTCGGCAATAGACTCATCGTTTGTAGTAATGGTAGCTAAGGATCCTTCTACTAAGATACCAGCCCGGGGGCTCAGAAAGCTAAACCCAATAATAGCGCTAGTAATAGCCAATGTAACGCTATTTTTAAGCCAGCGTTGCCAACGAGATTCATCAGAATTAGGGATTAACATAGTATATTTATCTTTAATTTTAACTAAAAAACTCCCTTTGCGGGAGTTATGCTCCATTTTATCATTTCTCCTAAAATTGTCAAGAGGATAAGTTTTTTCTTGCAGAGAGAAGAGAAATACGATAAGATGAAGAAGTTTACCCTGGAGAGGTGGCTGAGTGGTCTAAAGCGGCACACTGCTAATGTGCTGGGGGAGTAAAATCCCCTCGTGGGTTCGAATCCCACCCTCTCCGCCAATTAGTAAAGAAAGATTTAGTCCATTTTTTGTGAAGGCTCACCAGCCAATTTTAGACCAGAATTGACTTTTTGTTTTTGTTCCGTGAAACAGAATGCTAGAAGTGGGCTTTTCCTTATTTTGATTTCCCTTTTTTAATATTGTCGTTTGTGATTTCAATTGCTTTTCCGTTAATCAAGGCTACTGAAATTTTTTTATAAGCAGATGAAAGAATCCTTTGAAAAGTGCTTTGCGATGTATTCATTTTTTTAGCACATTCTGTTTGTTCAAGGTCTTCGATATTTTTAAGCCGCAAAGCTTCAACTTCTTCAAGTGTCAACTTAATAACTTCCAAAGATCTCATTGGCACGCCTTGAGGCTTGAAATAAGTTACATTGGGATTGAACCTAATTCTTCTACAAAGTCTTGGTCTAGGCATATTATTTTCTTTCTAAGTTAATTTTACAATTTGGGCACTGAATCTCAGAACAGGGTACTCCGGCCTGATGAGGAATTTTATATCCACATTGAGGACAGACACAATAACCACCAGGACCCTCTCCAATTGCTTCCTTTATTTCACTCTTAAATTTTCCTCGTCTTTGCCAACCAAAACCTTGACCAAAAGCCGGTTTATAAAATCCAGTTTTCACTTCATGGCTTTTAATTTGAATAGCGATATAAGAGAGATTCTCAATTTCCTTCATTAGTTTCTCTCTTAGACCTTCAGAAATTTTAGTTGCTTCTTCCACTTTTAAATTGTTTGACAAGGTTATTTCTAAATTAGCCGTGATGGTAGAACCCTTCTTTTGGGTTTTTAAAGAAGTGACTTCGATATTTTGTATTTTAGCAATTGACTTGATTTGTTTCTCTGTTTCTTCGCCAGCTGAAACATCTAAAAGAGAATCAACCGCTTCTTTACCTATAGAAAATGATTCTTTGAGAATATAAAGACCAATAAGTAAAGCTAAAAGTGAATCAGTATAAATCCAGTATTTAGTCAAAAACAATCCCCCAAAAACTGCTAAAGAAGCAAAAACATCAAGCCGAGAATGAATCCCATCAGAAAGTAAGGCAACTGAATTTTCTTTTTTACCAAAATGAATTTTAAGACGGGCCATTATTTCATTGACTAAAGCTGAAAATAACATTACTCCAAAAGCCAAAATAGAGATTTTTATTAAGGAAGGGTTTAAAAATTTCTGATAGGCTTCATAAATAATCCCGGCTCCTGTCCCAAATAAAATTAAAGTTATAAAAAAACCAGCCAAGACCTCAAATTTATAATGGCCGTAAGGATGTTCTTTATCTTCTGGCTTTCTGGATATCTTAATTCCAATGTAACCAATAGCTGAAGAAAAAATATACATAAATGAATGAATACCCTCAGCTAAGACAGCAGCTGAATTAGACAAAACACCGATGGTAATTTTTCCTCCGGCTAAAATTACATTCGCCAGTATTGAAATTTTCGCTATTTTTTCTTTCGTATTCTATAATTTTATTAAAATTGAAGAAATTTCGATTATATAATTATATAATAAATATTCCATTGAAAGAAGGTCACCTGGCCTCTTTTTTCCAAGAGGCCAGGTTAAGAACCTTCCTTTATTTTTGCTGGTCTTTGAGGGCTGCTTTTTCTTCTTTGATCGCTGCTAATTCTTCTTCAAGCATTTTCTCTTCATCTTCCAAAGAGGCAAGTTCGTTTTTAGGAGAAATAAATCTCCTGTGACCGAAACCATAACCGCTGCGGTAACCCCAACCTTGTCTCATTCCACCACCGCAAGGACCTAGACCCCGGCCAGTTAGGGGACCCTGTCCCATAGGACCAGTTCCATTAAATCTTGGCATAGTTTTTATATCTTTTATTATTTTTTTAGTTTGATACGACCTTTGGTGGAGGACTCCACCTCTATTATGAGTATATATTCATAATCATACCTTGTCAAGCGGTATTTACACATAACAAAAAATCACCTCTTTGATGATTTTTTACGAACTTTGCGTATTAGATAACATTAGAACCTGGAAATAATATTCTTTTTTTTGCGAATTGCGGATAATTCTTCTTCAAGTATTTTTTCTTTATCCTCCCAGGAGCATAACAATACCCAGAATCATTAAAATAAGTCCGGCTGCCAAGTGAAGCTGACGGATATGTTTCTTACGCCACTGATCAATATCCTTAACAACACCATGAGTGCCACTATAAACTGCCACAACAATAAGAAGCATTGGTGCAATAAAAATCAGATTGTATACAAAAAGATATGGTAAAATTGTCAGTTGAACCTGTTGGGAGAGAATTCCTCCGACAATAACATAAGGTCCGATGGTACATGGTAAAAGGAAGAAAGTTACAAAAATTCCGATGACAAAAGCAGAACGGGGGGTGGTAATTCCGGATATTATTTTTTTAACCTTAGGACGTAAGCTAAGAGGCATTTCCGTCATAAATCCTCCCGGTCGGTAACGAAAGAAGTCTTTTAGTTCTAAAATACCAAGAATAATAGCTGCTCCAGCCACAATACGGTAGAACCAAAGTCTGATGGGAGCAATAGCCCCAATTAATGTAAAGGCTTTGATAATCAAAATACCGTAAAGAAAGTAGAAGATGAAAACAGCAAGAATAAAAGAAAATCCAGCAAGAATAATATCTCTCTTTCCATGAGGATTGTAAATTAAAATAGCGCTTAACATTAAAACCAGTACAGCTAAAGCGCAGGGATTGATAGCGTCAACACTGGCTAAAGAAACTATCTGGGGCCAGGAAATAGCAGACGGTGTTTGAGGGGAGGTTGGTGTAAATGGAATTGAAGTGGAGGTTGAAACACTACTATTAGCCGTAGATGCAGATGATGAAGAGTTATTATTCCAAGCTAAAACCCAGCTTCCTATCTGTATTCCTTTACTGAATACTACTTTCTTTCCAGAGAGGGGAACAGAAATATTAGTTAATTTTTTGAAAGAACTGTCTTCAATAGAAGCAAGGTTAGGAGCAAGGAAATAATGCTTGGCTTGTTCTCCTAATTCCTTGTTGGCATCAAGAGCAATAAGAATTCGGTCTGCTTGCCAGATCTTGGGTTTTCCAGGGAGAGAATCAATATCCAACTGGACAAAATCAGAAGATTTTTCTAGTAAGAGACAGGCATTGTGAGGGTTCTCCGTAATGATTTGCTCGATATTATTAATAATGGATTTGTCACCTATAAGTTTTTCTTGGGGGGAAGTAATCAAAAGAGGTATCCCTAGTCCTGTTTGATACTGATCGTTGTAAGACATGAGCAAGGGGGCATTTTCTTTCTCTTGATAAATTTCATACTCTAAAATGAAGACATCAGGATGAGCGGCCAGTGTTTTTTCTAAGACAATAGGATCAACTTGGGAACAATGAGGGCAACCGACACCAGTAAAATAAACAAAACAAGAACTATCATCAGCAGATAAAGCTGATTGAGCTAGAGCAGAATAGGAAAAGGAAATAAAAAATACTATCAATATTCCCAAACAGTAATAAATGATCTTTTTATTCATACGATTAAGATTTTGATTATTCTCTATAAAGATTCTATACAAAAAATAAATATAATCAAGGGGATGATTTGCCTCTTGGGTTAAATTGTGATAGAATAAAGCATAATCTTGATATGTTAACTACTAAACAGAAAAGTAAGACTATTGGTGAGTTTGCTACTCATAAAAAGGATACTGGTTCTCCAGAAGTGCAGATAGGTCTTCTATCAAAAAAGATTAAGGAATTAAGCCGGCATCTTAAAAAGCACTCTAAGGATGTTCATTCCCGACGGGGGCTTTTGGGTATGGTTTCTCGAAGAAGAAAGTTATTAACTTATCTTGAGAAAGAATCACCAGCTCGTCATAGTAAGATTGTGAAAAAAATAAAGCCATAAGGTTAAGTGGATTTATCTTCCCGCCTCCTAGAAGGCGGGATTTTGATTTTAAACAGGAAAGTGGTAAGATAAAAGAAGCAAAAGTTAAAACCCACTGATAATGGGAAATAAAATTATGGTTATTAAAAACAAGAGTCAAAGGGTAGCAGTTTTTATGGATGTACAAAATCTGTATCATTCAGCAAAAAATCTTTATCATGCCCGGGTAAATTTTAAAAATCTTCTTTTGGAGGCAGTAAGTGGTCGTCATCTTATCAGGGCTATTGCTTATACCGCTCGGGCCGATGAACCTGGAGAATCCTCTTTTTTTGATGCCTTAGAAAAGGCAGGAATTGAAACTAGGATCAAGGATTTACAAGTTTATCCAGATGGGACTAAAAAAGGTGATTGGGATGTAGGGCTAGCAGTAGATGCTATAAGATTGAGTTCCAGTGTTGATGCCGTAGTTATAATAAGCGGGGATGGAGACTATGTCCCCCTAGTTAAATATCTACAAGCATTAGGAAAACAGGTAGAAGTAATGGCTTTTGGCCGTACTACTTCCGGTTTCTTGAGGGAAGCCGTTGATGAGTTTATGGATTTAGATAGCAAGACCCACTATTTTCTTATAAAGGCACCAATAAGATCTGACAAAAGAGGAAAATTTTCTAAAATAATTCCGATTAAATTTAAAAGATAGGCACATGGCTGAAAAACATTATCAATTACAAGTAGGAACTAAAATCATTGATGTTTCCTTTCCTAATTGGGCGGAACAATCTAATAGCTCCGCTTTAATTAAAACAGGAGAGACTGTTATTTTTGTTTCCGCAGTAATGGGGAAACAAGATAAGGAGGGGATTGATTATTTCCCTTTAATGGTAAATTACGAAGAGAAGTATTATGCAGCAGGGAAGATTTATGGTAGTCGTTTTTTGCGGCGTGAATCTCGTCCTTCAGAAACAGCTATTCTGACAAGTCGTTTGATTGATCGTACTCTTCGTCCACTCTTTTCTCCTCTTTTAAGAAGAGAAGTTCAGATCGTTCCTGTTTGCCTTTCTATTGATGAAGACAATGATCCTGATGTTTTAAGTGTTGTTGCTTCCTCTATTGCTTTAGCTACTTCTGATATTACATGGGGAGGTCCAGTTTCTGCTGTGCGAATTGGTTGGTCATCAGAAAAAGGATTTTTAATAAATCCTTCTTATCAAGAAAGAGAAGTTCTTGATTTGGATATGGTAATTGCTGGAGCTGGCCAAGATATTAATATGCTGGAAGCAGGAGGAAAGGAAGTTCCGGAAGAAATCATTAAGAAGGCTTTTACCTTAGGACAAGAAGAGATTCGGAAAATTAATGAACAACAGAAGAAAATCATACAAGAAGTAGGGAAAAAGAAAGAAGAAATAGCTTTCTCTAATCCAGACCCTCAAATGGAGAAGGATATACATAATTTCTTAAAGGGTAAATTAGAAAAAGCAATTTATGTTAAAGAGCATCAAAAGAGAGACATGAATCTATCTCTTCTTAGAGGAGAACTGGATCAATATTTGAAAGAAAAGGAATATACTGAAGATGATCTGCGTAATGCTGACTTTGTTTTTCACGAAGAAATTAATCAACTTGTTCATAAGGAAGTTTTAGAAAAAGAAAGAAGACCTGACGGACGTAAGATTAATGAAATACGGCATTTAGAGACAGTAATTGATATTCTTCCCCGTGTTCATGGTTCTGCTTTATTCGAACGAGGAGCTACTCATGTTCTTTCTGTTGTGACTCTAGGCTCTCCAGCTGATGTTTTGCTTTTGCAGGGAATGGAAGTTTCTGGTGAAAAAAGATTTATGCATCATTACAATTTCCCTGGGTACTCTTCAGGGGAAGTAGCACCATTCCGTGGTCCGGGGAGAAGAGAAATTGGTCACGGTGCTTTAGGGGAAAAAGCTCTTCTTCCTTTGATTCCTTCCAAGGAAGATTTTCCATATACCATTAGAGTAGTTTCGGAAATACTTTCTTCCAATGGATCTACCTCCCAGGGTTCTATTTGTGCCTCTTCCTTATCCTTAATGGCAGCTGGTGTACCCATTAAAAGAAATATTGCTGGTATTGCTATAGGGTTAATGATTGACAATAAAGAGCGATACAAGATTTTAACTGATATTCAAGGACCAGAGGATCATTAT